>JAFSHJ010000091.1 GCA_017440425.1 Oscillospiraceae bacterium
CGCGACAGCGTGGCGATGGTGCTGCAGAACAACGTGCTTTTCTCCGGCACAATAAAGGATAACCTGCGTTGGGGCAACAAGGAGGCCACCGACGAGGAGATAGAGGCTGCCTGCCGTGCAGCTCAGGCACACGATTTCATTACATCCTTCCAGGATGGCTATGAAACGGTGCTGGGTCAGGGAGGCGTAAACGTCTCCGGCGGACAGAAGCAGAGACTCTGCATAGCGAGAGCACTGCTCAAAAAGCCAAAGATAATCATTCTGGATGACTCTACCAGCGCAGTTGATACCGCAACCGATGCTGCCATCCGCGAGGCTTTCCGCCGCGAGCTGGCAGACACCACAACACTGATAATTGCACAGCGCATCAGCTCGGTCAGTGATGCCGACAAGATAATCGTGCTGGACGACGGCAAGATAAATGCCATCGGCACTCACGAAGAGCTGCTTGCAGGCAACGAGATATACCGAGAGGTATACCTCTCCCAGCAGAAGGGGGTTGAGTGATATGGCAAAGAAAGACAACATGAAAGTCCCCGCAGGCAAGCAGATGGGTCCCGGCGGCAAAGGCAGATTCGGAAAGCCGCAGAACGTCAAAGGCACCTTCTTCAGGATACTGCGGTATCTCAAAGGCTATTGGTTCCTCATTGCTTTGGTATTTTTGTGCATCACCATAAACTCCCTCTCCTCCATTGCCGGCACCTATTTCCTGATGCCGCTGATAAACGAGATCTTCGAAAGCCCCACCCCCGATATGACAAGGTTTGCCAACACCCTCACGATAATGGCAGTCATGTATGCGATAAGCATCGTTGCCAACTATCTGCAGGCAAGAATTGGTATCTCCATAACATCCGGAATGCTGCATCGCGTAAGAACAGACCTTTTCAGCAAGATGCAGAAGCTGCCCATAAGATTTTTCGATACCAACTCCAACGGAGACCTGATGAGCCGCTTCACCAATGATACCGACGCAATGCGCCAGCTCGTCAGCCAGAGTATTCCCAACCTCTTCTCCTCTCTGCTCACGGTTGTGGGCGTGTTTGTGATGATGGTGTATCTCAGCCCCGTGCTCACCATAATCGTTGTGGCAATGCTGGTTGTAATGACAGTTTTTGTCAAGACCATCGGCGGAAAGAGCGCCAAAAACTTTATGCGTCAGCAGGCTGAGGTGGGCCGAGTCAACGGCTACATCGAAGAGATGATAACGGGACAAAAGGTGGTCAAGGTGTTCAACCACGAGCAGGATACCATCGACGGCTTTAACGAGATAAACAACAGCTGGTTTGAGGCAAACTACAAGGCAAATGCCCTTGCAAACATTCTGTTCCCCATCCTCAACAACCTCTCCCACATCAACTATGCCATCACCGCAACGGTGGGTGCGCTGCTCTCCATCGGCGGCATCGTGGATCTGGGTACTCTGGTATCCTTCCTCACCTATACGAGAAACTTCTCCAACCCCATCGGACAGATATCCCAGCAGATAACCTTCATCCTCTCTGCCCTTGCAGGTGCCGAGCGCATCTTCAAGATAATTGACGAGACTCCCGAGACAGACGAAGGTTATGTTACCCTTGTCAATGCGGAATATAACCTTAACGGTGAGCTTGTGGAAAGCGAAAAGCGCACCGATATGTGGGCATGGAAGCATCCTCACTCCGACGGAACCACAACCTACACCCTGCTCAAAGGCGATGTGGTGCTGGACGGCGTCACCTTTGGCTACGAGGAAGGTCAGACAGTTCTGAATAACGTGTCCCTCTATGCAAAACCGGGACAGAAGATCGCTTTCGTGGGTTCCACGGGAGCGGGCAAGACCACCATAACCAATCTGCTCAACCGTTTCTACGATGTTGAGGACGGCAAGATAAGATACGACGGTATCAACATCAACAAGATCAAAAAGGCAGATCTCCGCCGCTCGCTGGCAATGGTTCTGCAGGATACCCACCTGTTTACCGGCACAGTCAGAGACAACATCCGCTACGGCAGGCTGGATGCCACCGACGAGCAGATCAGAAAAGCGGCAAAAATTGCAAATGCCGAGTTCTTTATCGAGCATCTCCCCGATGGCTACGACACAGTTATAACCGGCGACGGCGCAAACCTCAGCCAGGGTCAGCGCCAGCTCCTTGCCATCGCAAGAGCCGCCGTTGCAGATCCTCCCGTGCTCATTCTGGATGAAGCCACAAGCTCCATCGACACCCGCACAGAGGCGCATATCGAAAAGGGTATGGATACCCTTATGAGCGGCAGAACGGTGTTCGTCATCGCTCACAGACTCTCCACCGTCCGCAATTCCGATGCCATTATGGTGCTTGAAAAGGGCGAGATAATCGAACGCGGCAACCACGATCAGCTCATTGAACAGCAGGGCAAATATTATCAGCTCTACACCGGAATGTTCGAGCTGGATTGATGGCGGTAAAACACCCCGACGGCGCAATTCCAAAAGGAAAACATAGCGCCGGATCACGGCTCGCACCGTGATCCGGCACAGTGAAACTGAAGCAGCCCACCGATTTGATATCGGTGGGCTGCGGCTATGTTTTCCTTTGTAAGAATTGCGCCGTCGGGGTGTTTGGGTTTTATTTTACCTCGCTGGGGAGAGCGTATTTCTCGTGATACTCGTTGAAGAGTTCCTCAAAGGAGTTGTGGGATGTGTGTTTGACCTCGGAGAGATACTGGTGGGTATCAAAGCTGCCGAACTGCTGGATCTCAATGAGAGCAACCGCGATGTTGGAGCAGTGGTCGGAAACACGTCCGTAGTTGGTGAGCAGATCGGAGAAGATGAAACCGAGTTCGATGGTGCAGTTGCCCTTGCGCAAGCGCTCAATGTGCTTTGCACGGAGTTCTTCTTTGAGCACATCGATGACCTGCTCAATGGGCTCAACGTGTTTGGCCATTTCGGCATCCTCGGTAACATAGGAGCGCATTGCAATGGAGAGGATCTCTTCCAATGCGGAGGTAATGACCTTGATCTCAGCAATGGCGTCTTCGGAGAAGGAGATATCCTTCTCATACATCTCCTTGGAGACTTCCATAATGTTTACGGCATGGTCGCTGATACGCTCAAAATCTCCGATAACGTGGAGCAGCATAGAAACTGCTCTGCTGTCACGGTCGGTGAGGTCGCAGGAGCTGAGCTTAACAAGATAACTGCCGATAGCATCTTCAAAGCGGTCTATTTCGGATTCCTTCTGGACGATCTCTGCATCCAGCTCGGGATCGTATTTGTCCATACACTTCAGAGAGAGAAGCAGAGCGTTGCGGGAGAGAGCGGCCATGCGTGCGGCCTGCTTTTTAACCTGCTCCACAGCAACGGAGGGAGTTCCCAGCAGACGCTCGTCCAAAATGGGAACAATTTCCTCTTCGTTTGCCTTGTCACGAACGGTGAGCATTGCAAGCTTTTCCAGCTGTTTGGTGAAGGGAAGAAGAATAAGCGTGGTGACCACGTTGAAGATGGTGTGCACAACAGCGATCTGGAAAGCGGTTATCTGGGAATCCGCAAACGCAAAATCAAAAATTCCGTTGGCTGTGTAGTAAAGGGCGAGGAAGATTATAGTTCCGATAACGTTGAAATAGAGGTGAACAAAGGCAACACGCTTTGCGTTTTTGTTTGCACCGATGCAGGAGATAAGTGCTGTTGCGCAGGTACCGATGTTCTGACCCATAATTATGGGAATGGCACTTCCGAATGTGAGTGCACCGGTGGCAGAAAGCACCTGCAAAACACCGACGCTGGCGGAGGAGCTCTGGATTATTGCGGTGAAAATTGCACCTGCAAGAATACCGAAGAGAGGATTGGAGAACATTGTGAGCAGCTTGGTGAAGCCGGGGTCGGATGAGAGGGGCTTAACGGCATCGCTCATCATGGACATTCCGGTCATCAGGATGGCAAAACCGAGCAGAATTGCGCCGATATCCTTCTTTTTGCCTTTTTTGCTCATCATCACCATAACAACGCCGATGAGGGCAAGCACTGGGCAGAAAGAATCCGGCTTGAGAAGAGTGAGGATAAGGTTGTCGCTTTCAATTCCGGTGAGGCTAAGGACCCAGGCGGTAACGGTGGTACCGACGTTGGCACCCATAATTACGCCGATTGCCTGCGAAAGCTGCATAATGCCTGCGCTAACAAAGCCGACCAGCATAACCGTTGTTGCGGAAGAGCTCTGAATTATGGCAGTTATGGTCATGCCGAGACCTGCAGCCTTAAATTTGTTGTTTGTGATTCTTCCAAGTATGTGTTCAAGGCGATTTCCGGAGACTTTTTCGAGGCTTGAACTCATCAGTGTCATGCCGTAGAGGAAAAGGGCAAGACCACCTACAAGAGCGAGGATTGCAAATAGATCCATTCTTAAATCACGTCCTTCTTTCTTTAATATTTTTCAGCAATATTATTATATCACAGCATTATTTGAAGGGAAAGAGAAACTTTTGAAAAGATGCGCAGAAAAATTAAAGGGCCAAACCGAAAATACTGTTGTTTTATCCCATATCGCGTGTGACGTTGTTGAGCCATTTGTATGTGCGGTATCTCAAGAAGATGGGGATTATCTTTATGAGCTCGTCTGCCATCAGTATGGCGTAGACAATGCGCACGTCCCAATGGAAGATGAATGCTGCAACTGCAGCGCAGGGAATGGTTATGCCCCACATTGCGGAAAGGTCGAACACAACGCCGATCTTTGCATCGCCGCCGGAGCGGAAAATGCCAACCACCATGGTGGTGTTAAGTCCCTGAGCAATGCAGAAATAGGACATTATGAAGAGCATTGTTGTGAGATATTCCAGCGCCTCCGGAGAGAGCTCCAAAATATAAGGCGCAATGGGGATGACCGAAAGCACCACGCAGGCACCGATGCTGCCGAAAATGAGAGAGAGCTTGATGAAACGGACGGAGTTTTTCTTTGCCTCGTCCATTTTGCCCTCGCCAATGGCCTTTCCAAGCAGAATGGCGGTTGCGTTGGAGATGCCCATTCCCACTACCATTGCCAGCTGACGGGTGGTTTGTGCCACCGAGTTTGCGGAGACCGCCGCCTTGCCAAGATGACCGATTATGGCGGTATTCATGGATACCGCAAGGCTCCACATCAGCTCGTTGAAGATAACGGGCAGGCTGTAGTTGAGAAAATCCTTCACAAGAATGCCCGCCTTGGTGAAAATATATTTCAGACGGATGTGAATTACAGCCTTTTTGCGGAGAGAATAGCAGATTGCAATGATCACCTGAACATAACGGGCAATGGTGGTGGCAAGTGCCGCACCGGAGATTCCCATTGGCTCAAATCCAAGCAGACCGAAGATGAGTATCGCATTGAGGATGACGTTGACCACAAATCCCACAAAGTGTATCACCATGGATATCTTCACCTTCTCAACGCTGCGCAGAATGTTGAGATAGAGGGTGGAGAAGGTGAGGGGAATGTAGGTCCACACCACAATGCGGAGATATTTTACACCTTCTTCAATAACGTCGGTCTCTTTGGTGAAGAGCGTCATCACCTTGTCGGGGAAAAGCGCAACCACAACAGTGAAAAGAGCGGATATCACCAGCAAAAAGCGGAGTGCAAGACCGATGACGCGCTCGATCGTGACGGTGTCTTTTTTGCCCCAATACTGTGCCGTGAGGATACACGCACCCGAGGAAGTGCCAAAGAAGATGAGCACCAGCACAAACCAAACCTGTCCCGCAAGGGAGGAGCCGGAGAGTGCGGCATCGCTGACGTTGCCCAGCATGATAACGTCGGCAGAGGTGATGGCGGTGTCAATGAGGTTTTGCAGCGCCATGGGCAAAACCAGGGCAAAAACAGATTTGTAAAAGGTTTTAGCTTCTTGTTTCATGTCATTTTCCTATAAAGATGTGGGTCAGATAAGGTTTTCGGGGTTGAGTCCAAACAGCTCGGGCAGCACAAAGCGACCGTCCTTTCGGATGAGTACGTCGTCAAACCAAATCTCTCCGCCGCCGTATTCGGGAGTCTGAATGCACACCATATCCCAATGGAGAGCGGAGTGGTTGCCGTTGTCGCATTCCTCGTAGCAGCTGCCGGGGGTGAAATGGAAGCTGCCTGCAATCTTTTCGTCAAACAGAGTGTCTTTCATGGGCAGGTTGATATAGGGGTTAACACCAAGTGCAAACTCGCCAACATAGCGTGCACCTTCGTCAATATCCAGAATTTTGTTGATGAGCTCGGTGTTGTTGGAGGTGGCTTTAACAATTTTGCCGTCCTTGAAGGTGAGCTCCACATCGGTGAAGGTGAAGCCGTTTTCAACGGTGGGAGTGTTGTAGCGGAGCACGCCGTTTATGCTGTTCTTAACGGGGGCGGTGTAAATTTCGCCGTCGGGAATGTTGCATTTACCGGCGCACTTGACAGCGGGCAGACCCTTGATGGAGAAGGTGAGGTCGGTGCCGTTGCCGATGATGTGGACCTTGTCGATCTTGTCCATCAGCTCGCAGAGGGGATCCATAGCAGCATCCATCTTGGAATAATCAAGGTTGCAGACGTTGAAATAGTAGTCCTCAAATGCCTCGGTGGACATATCTGCCTGCTGAGCCATGGAGGGCTGAGGATAGCGGAGCACCACCCACTTGGTGTGGGGAACACGGATCTCGCCGTGAACGGGGTGCCAGTAATATTTGGACTGCATTTCCTGCTTTTCTGCGGGAACGTCGGCGTATTCGGAGGAGTTGGAGCCGCCTCTAATGCCGATGAATGCCTGCATTTTGGACATAAGCGCAGCATCCACCTCGGCACGCAGCTTCTGCTGTTCAACGGTGGCACCCAGGAGCAGCTCTCGTTCCATGCGCTTGTCGCTCATCCAAAGGAAGGGCACGCCGCCTGCGGCATAGGTCGCTTTTATAAGCTCACGGGCAAGCTCGTCGCAGCCGCCGATGGATTCTATAAGAACGTTTTCTCCCGGTTTAACGTCGCAGGAGAAGTTGACAAGGTTGTGGGCAAGCTGTTTGATTCTGGGATCTGTCATATGTTTCACCTGTCCGCATTGATAGATAAACTGCGGCCTTTCTTAAAATATTACACTTTAAAGCGTGCAGATTTTTCCGCACACATAATAAGTATACTAAAATAACGTCATAAAGTCAATCGAGGATGAAGGTGCAGCAAAAATCCCGATCCCCAACAAAAAGGGATCGGGATCTCAGATCAGTTGAGATGGCGCATGAGCTGGTCGGGATGGTCGGCATAGTTGAGGGCTGTCTCTTTGGATATCTTTCCTGCACGGTAGAGTGCGAGGATGGAGTTATCCATAGACATCATGCCGTCCTTCTGTCCCGCAAGGATAGCGTTTTCTATCTGATAGTTCTTGTTGTCGCGTATCATTGTGCGGATAGCGCCGTTTATCTGCATCACCTCAAAAACGGGGAGGTTGTTGCCGGCGACATCGGGCACCATCTGCTGGGAGACCATCGTGCGGAGCACGGTCGCCAGCTGGAAACGTATCTGTGACTGGGATGCACCGGAGAAGCTGTCGATAACGCGGTCGATGGCATTGACCGCGCCCTTGGTGTGCATTGTGGCAATTACGGTGTGTCCGGTCTCGGCAGCGGTGATGGCTGTGCGGATGGTTTCGGCATCACGCATCTCGCCCAGCAGGATAACGTCGGGCGCCTGACGGAGGCAGGAGCGCAGCGCAGAGAGATAATCCGCCGTGTCAATGGCTATCTCACGCTGGCTCACGATGCTGCGCTGGTTTCTGTGGAGATACTCAATGGGGTCCTCCAGGGTGATTATGTGGCAATCGCGGGTGCGGTTTATGCGGTCAATGATGCAGGCCTGGGTGGTGGATTTTCCGCTGCCTGCGGTGCCGGTGAAAAGTATCATACCGTGGGTGATGTCGGCAACGTCCATAACCTGCTTCGGAATATTTATCTCGTCCCATTTGGGAATATCGAAAGATACCACGCGGACAACAGCGGCAAGGGAGTTGCGCTGACGGTAGGCATTGACACGGAAACGTGAGATGCCGGGGATGGCAAAGGAGAAATCGTCATCGCCAACCTCAAGATAGCGGTCGATGGAGCGTCCCGACAGCTCGTAAATGCTGTAGATGAGAGCCTTTGTGTCGGCAGGGGTAAGCTTGTTCTCCTCTATGGGGTGAATGTGTCCGTCGATCTTTTCGCTGATAGGTCCGCCTGCAATAATGAAGATATCGGAAGCGTGGTCGGCAACGGCTTTTTGGAGATAATTCTGCAGTTCTGACATTGAATATCACACCTTTTCAAATTTAAGTGTTGGAAGAGACGGTCTGCCATTGCAGCACCGTCCACACCTCTCCGTCAAGGCGGAGGGTAACTTTTAATTCAAGGGAGGGAGAGACGGCGCAGGAATAGTGATAGATGTTGCCCTCTGCGGTGACGCTGTCGGGAAGCTGACCGAGACGGAGCAGGGAAAATATCTCCTCGGCCTGCAGGTCTGCCTCGTAATAGTTTTTCACAGCCTCGGCATTTGCTGTGGAAAGTCTGCGCTCCGCCATGGCTGTGCTCATGGTCAAAAGAGAGAAGATGATGAGGCAGAGCACGGCAAAGATGATGAGCAGCGATACACCGCCCACAACGGGAGGAGCGGAATGCTTACGGTTTTTCACGGACATCCTCCTCCTGCCATCCCACAGTCAGCGAAAAGAGCTGCTCTTCGCCGCGGGATACGGTTATTTCGGATTTGGCAACAAGCTCTGCATCTGTCTCCGATGGAACAGAGCGCAAAATATATTCAGCTTCGGCTTCGTTTTCAACGGGGAGCCACTCGCTGTCATAAAAAACAAGGAGAGAATCCTCCTCTGCAGTGCCGCAGAGGATATCCGCCGCCGCATCCGCATCGCCGCTGCAGGCCTTCATCAGCTCTGCGGCATTTTGTGCGGCACGCACGGCATTGTCAAGGGCCCGTCGGTCGTTTGAGACGGTGTTTGCCAGCAAAAATCCACGGATGCAGATTGTGGCAGCCAGCGCAAACACGCCCGCCATGCAGATAAGCTCCATCAGGGAGAGAAAGGCTTTGTTTCTCATTGGGCAGCCTCCCTTCCGCTTCGCAGGGCAAGATAAACGGTCTGCTCGGTGCCGTCTTCAAAGGTTATGTCAAGGGTAACGGTTTTTTCGCTGCAGCTGAAGGAGAGCGCCTCCAGCGGAAGGATAGCCTGTCCGTCGGCAGGAGTAAAATAGGTGGCATCCGCTTCGGCAAAAAGCTCGTAGAGATAGCCGTCGTGGCAGTAGACGCGGGTGTAATATTCCCTGCCCTCGATGATCTCGGAAAAGCAGAGGGTGTTTCCGCTGTCGGATGGCTGAAGCAGGTCAAAATCGGTGACGAACCAGGCTCCCTCGGCATCGTTCTGATGGATGCGGGTCACCAGATATTGAGATATGGTTCTGTGGTCGTAATCGGCTCTGTCGCGGTTGACCTGGGCGCGGTAGACCTTTGCGCCGCCAAGCAGAATGACCGCCACAAAAACAGCGAAGACAGTAAACAGAAACAGGGGCGCCAGTTTACTGAAATCAGTACGGGTAATTTTTGTTTTCATATTATTTTTCCAATACAGTAATATCAGGCATCAGGTTGGATGCAAAGAGATCGTATTTAACATCAAAGCGCTTGGCATCGAGCTGCACGCCGTAGTGTTCGATAAGATATTCCGCATTTGGGGGATAGGCACCCTCCATGGCATAGCAGGAGACGGCGGCACGGGTGAGAGCGCGTTCAAGCTGTGCCTTTTCCTCCACAGCGTTTCCGGAGCTCAGGTGGTTTACGCCGTAGATAAAGAAAAGGAAGACCGCTGCCGCAGCAATGCAGAAGAAGAGGGGAGAGAAGCGGCGCAAAGACTTTTTCTTCATGTTCTCACCTTAACCTATCGTGTTCATGATGTTGGTGAGGGGGAGCATTACGGAAAGCAGGATAGCGCCCACCATCAGGGAGGTGACAAGCACCATAACGGGCTCAATTTTGGCAACGGTGCCTTCCAGCGCCTCTTCCGCTTCGGCGGTCATGCGCTCCGCAATGTTATCCATAACGCTGTCGGCGCTTCCCGTGAGAAGTCCCACCGAAAGCAGACGGCAGGCTGCGGGGGTGAGCAGCTCCGCCTCTTTGAGTGCGGTCACCACCTCTGTGCCGTTCTCCATGGCTTTAAGTGCCTTTTCGCAGCGGGCAAGAGCGTAGGGTCTGTCCTGAAGAAGGGTGCTTGCCAGCGAGAGTCCTTCCTCAATGGGAAGACCTGCGGCAAGAGCCATTGCAAAAGCACGGGCAAAATAGGCGTTGTTTATTTTACGCATCACGCCTCTGTCGCCGAAAAGCTTTTTAACAAGATCGGTGATTTTTTTGTTGAGGGCGGGCATCATCTGAACTATCAGAACAAAAATGAGCACAACGGCAAACAAAATGCCGATATAGGGAAGTATCGTGCCGAAAATATCGCCCGCCTTCAAAAGAAGTGCGGCAATTCCCGTCAGCGAACCGCCAAGAGATGCATAAACCTCATTGAAAATGGGGAAGACTTTTATTAGCAGCACCGCAATGACCACCATCATCATCAACAGCAGGAGCGAGGGATAGGCAAATGCACGGGTGAGACTGCGGCGCAGGCGGTCCTTGTTCTCGTAGTCTGCGGCAAGTGCCTCCAAAGCCTCCTGTGTTCTGCCGGCATATTCGGACATCTTCAGCAGACCGGTAACGTGGGAGGGGAAAAGCTGTGTCTCCTCCAGCGCCTGATAGAAGGGAACACCGGTCTCAAGGGCCTCGGCGGTGTTTTTCAGCATCCCGCTGAAACGCTCATCCTCCTCTTCATCGGAGAGAAGCATCAGCGCATCGTCCAAACGGATGCCGGAGTGCATGAGAAGTGCAAGCTGGTGGAAAAGATCTGCAAGTATTCCATCGTTCAGCTCAAGCGGTTTCTTGTTCATTTGAGATCCCTTTCTCGTTGGATATATTATCAATAGATGTATTTGATGGTGTAGTTGCCGCCACCGCCGCCGGTGGAAGCAAGGGTGGGATCCATTCTCTGCCAGGCAACGCCGTTGAAATAGATAACGCCGTCGATCCAGCCCTGGTCGGAAGACCAGACGCTTATCCATGCGTGGTAAGCTGTTCCCACATATCCGACAACGAGCTTGCAGGGAATGCCCTGGCTGCGGAGCATACCTGTCATAAGTGCGGCATAGTCAAAGCAGATGCCCTTTTTCTGTGCAAGCACCTGGTCGAGGTTGGGGAGATAGCCGCTCTTAACGGTGGCAGCCTTCTGATAATCGTAAGAGATGTTGTTTACAACAAAGTTATATACAGCGGCAACCTTGTCCAGCAGGTTTTTCTTGCCTGCAACAAGGGTGGCTGCTTTGTTCATGGTGTTCTTTGCGTTTTCATAGTTGACATATTGGTTGGGGCGGATAAAGGGGGCAAACTGGTCGGTGAGGTTTGCACGCAGACTTGTGGAAAGCAGCACGGCATATTTGTTGCCGGTGACATTCTGGAAAACCTTTACGGTGTAGCCGCCCGAACCGTCGGAGAGGGGGAAGACGGTCCACTGCTGTGCAGGCAGGTTGTAGGTGTAGGTGGTGCCGCTGGGACCTGTGACCTGCACCTTGAGACGTGCGGAAGAGGGCACCGAATATTTGACCATAATATAGCCGTCTTTTGCGTTGGAATAGTCAACGATGGCGGATTTGCCGGAGGCTGTCTGTGTGCCGGGTGCGGAGGGACGCAGCAGAGTTATCTGCGCAGGCTGGAGCACGGGTTCCAATGCCTCTGCCTCTTTTTCTATCTCTTCGGGTTTGGCAATGACGGTGGTGTCTTCCACTCCGGGTTGCACGACCACGGGCTTGGAGTTTTCTTCAGGTTTAGAGCTCTCTTCAGGTTTAGAGCTCTCTTCGGGTTTAGAGCTCTCTTCGGGTTTGGAGCTCTCCTCGGGTTTGGAGCTCTCTTCGGGCTTGGAGCTCTCCTCAGGTTTGGAGCTCTCTTCAGGCTTGGAGCTCTCCTCAGGCTTGGAGCTCTCCTCAGGCTTGGAGCTCTCTTCAGGCTTGGAGCTCTCCTCGGGTTTGGAACTTTCCTCAGGCTTGGAACTCTCTTCCGCCTCGGAAGAAGACTCGGTCTCGGAGGAG
>JAFSHJ010000092.1 GCA_017440425.1 Oscillospiraceae bacterium
ATCAAAGAGAACGAACACGGTTTCTGGCTCAGCTATCAGAACGACAGCTGCGCAAGCATAAACCTCTGCGTTATGTGGTATGAACAAGGCATGGGCGTTCAGCCTGCAGGACAGTGGGGCAAACATTCTCTTTGGGAGCCGGGATGTCTGGACAGCCTTAAGCCGGGCGGCATTCAGGAGTTTATCAAAGAGACCCACGAGAAATACAAGGCAGTCATCGGTGACGAATTCGGCAAAACCGTAAAAGGCATCTTTACCGACGAAATCTACATCGGAATAAACGGCTGGGCATATTATGTACCCTGGAGCGATGCGATAAAAGATAAATTTATAGAGCGCTTTGGCTACGATTACACACCCTATACCTACGCGCTTATTGAAACCGCAAAGACCCCCGAAGAGAAAAGGGTGCGCTATCACTATTGGCTGCTGGTCAAAGAGCTGATGCGTGACAACCACCTCAAAGCCATACACGATTGGTGCGAAAAAGAAAACATTAAATATACGGGACACCTCTGCGGTGAAGAAGACCTTATATGGTCCATCAACCGCTCGGGCAGCCACTTCGAAATGCTCAAGTGGATGCACGTCCCCGGCATCGACTCCATCTACTCCCGTGACTACATCACCAACCACGAAAACTTTGATGTAGCCGCAAAGATAGGCGCATCCTGCGCAAAGCACTTTGGTCGCGACCGCCTGCTCTGCGAGACCTACACAATGAGTCTGCACAAGCTGCGCTATGACGAGATGCGCCGCATCGCCAACCGTCTGTTGGTGCTGGGCGTTAATATGATCCAGTACATGGGCATAAACTATTCCATGGAAAACGGCAGAAAAGGTCCGAACAACGATATCTGCGGCGGACCCAGCTTTGGTCCCGATGACCCCATGTTCACTCACAGAGGAACCTTCGGCGATTACGTTTCCCGCATCCAGTATCTCTCCGCAAAGACAAAGCCCGCAGGCAAAGTTCTGCTCATGTGCCCGCAGACAGCCGTTTGCGTCAATATGGAATACGATAAACTCAAGCCCCTCAACTATCCCTGCCCCAACACCTGGAAATATGAGGCCACCAATGTGGGACTCATCAATGCGCTGTCGGATATCAACGTGGAATACGATCTCTTTGATGACGGCATGGCAGAGGATATGCAGGCTGCAAACGGTGTTGCCACATTCTACGGCTGCAATTACGATACTGTCATCCTGCCCTACACCGGTGAGAGCACCCGTGCGGTACACGATATGATCGACCGTCTCAACAAGGCAGGTGTAAAGATCGTTTTCGTCAACGATCTCCCCAATGCCGTTGTGGATGAAGCAGCGGTGGATGCAATGTTCGGCACAGCTCCCGAAAAAGAGGGTGTCACCATGATTGATGAAAACGTCACCTTCATGCGTTTCGATAACCTTGACAATATGGTTCGCGGCAAGAGCGGCGCATTCAAGGATATCCTCTTTGAGGCACTCGGCAGCAGCGGATGTACCCTTGATATCAAGCACGACGGCGATATCTACACAAGTCTGCGCAGCAACGGCAAGGAATCCGTTGTGTTCCTCTGCAACGATGCCAACGAGATCCGCCACGCATCCATCGCATATAAAGAGGGGATGCAGCTGGTTGATCCCGATACCTGCCGCAGCATCAAACTGAACCCTGCAGGCGGCAGAGCGGAGATCGCATTTGCACCCTATCAAATGTATATCCTGCTTGAAGCGGATGAAAAGGTGGATTGGCCGGAAGAGGATATGCTGTTTATCAAGAGTGAGCCCATGCTCACCCTCTCCAACGTCTGCAGCATCGAGTTGGAAAAGGGCAACACCATCACAGCAGATTGGAAATATGCCCACTACACCGATGCGGAAAACCCCATCGTTGTTCCCGAGGATGAGCTGGTTCCCGCCGAATTCGGCAGAGTTCCCGCAAAATATTCCAAAACAAACGAACACGGACTTATGGTCTTCGATTTTGATGTAAAGGATATCCCCGAAGCCGTAACGCTGTTTGCTGAATATTACTATGTGCTCCGTTGCGAGCTCAACGGCGTGCGCATCGATAAGGATTGGCGGCGCTGCCATCTGTGGGGACCCCATTGCGCATCTTTGGACGTAACGTCTCTGCTTAAGAAGGGCGCAAACCGTCTTGCAATGGTATTCACCATGCCGGACTTCAACATCCCCTATCAGGCTCCCTTCATGATGATGCGCGGCAACTTCGAAACCGACCACAAGAGCATCTTTGCAACACGCAGCAGCCACACTGCAGCACCCGTGAACACTCAGGGCAACCCGAGATTCTGCGGCGAAGCCATCTATCACTTCAACGTAACACTCACCGCAAAAGAGGCTGAAGAGGCAGCATTCCTCACCGTCAACACAAGAGAAGCCATGGAGCTGTTTGTCAACGGCGTCTCCGCAGGTGTGAGAATGTGGTATCCCCAGAAGTTCAACATTGAGGGAATGCTGAAAGAGGGCGAAAACAAAATCTCTCTCAAGCTGACCCTGCCCATGTGGAACCTTTTGAATGCAAAGGGCGACGA
>JAFSHJ010000093.1 GCA_017440425.1 Oscillospiraceae bacterium
ATGACAAGGACTTTACTGTCTATCCCGACCCCACCGTCTTCCACTATGACGAGATGAACATTGCCATCGTCAATGCGCTGCTGGATACCAACGTGGAGTTTGATATGTTCAGCGACTACGCAGCAAAAGAGGTAACTGCAAAGGATGGCATCGCCGCCTTCTATGGCTGCGAGTACGATACCGTTATAATGCACTACACCGGAGAGACCACCCGTGCCGTGCTGGATATGATAGAGCGACTCAAAACGGCAGGGGTAAAGATGGTGTTCATCAACGAGCTGCCTTGGCTTGCCGTAGATGAGGCGGAATACGTGTCTCCTCTCGGTAAAACTCCCGATAGAGACGGAGTTATCCGCATTGATGACAACATCAACTTCTTCAGGTTCACAGATACAGCAAAGCTCAAGAGGAAAAACAGCACCGCCTTCAAAAACATTCTGCTTGAAGCGCTGGACGGCGCAGAGCGCACCCTCGATATCCGTCACGACGGCAATATCTATACCGGTCTTCGCAGCAACGGAAAAGATACCGTTGTGTTTATGTGCAACGATACCGCCGAGGAGCGCCACGCATCCATTGCGTATAAAGAGGGAATGCAGCTGCTGGATCCCGACACCTGCCGCAGTATAAAGCTCGACCCCGTTGGCGGCAGAGCGGCTATCACCTTCGGTGCATGTCAGATGTATGTGCTCATTCAGTCCGATGAAAAGGTGGATTGGCAGCAGGAGGAAACTCTGCTTGTGAAGAGTGAGCCGATGCTCACCCTGCAGAATTGCTGTGAGCTGGAGCTGGAAAAGGGCAACGTGCTTGAGGCGGATTGGAAATATGCCCACGTTTACTGCAATGCAGATGAGCCTGTCGTTGTGCCGGAAAATGAACTGACCGATACAAACTACGGAAAGATCCCCACAAGATATGCCCTTGCAAACGAGCCGGGGCTGTTGGTGTTCGATTTTGATGCGGTCGATATTCCAAAAAAGGTGGAGCTGTTCATAGAGTGCAGAGATATTCTGCGCTGTGAGCTCAACGGTGTGCGCATCGATAAAAACTGGCAGAGCTGCCGTCTGTGGGGGCCCCACTGTGCATCGCTGGATGTCACCGCGCTGCTCAAAAAGGGAGGAAACCGCCTGAGTGCCGCCTTTGCCCTGCCGGATTGCGTAATGAACTACGAAGCCGCCTTTGCAATGTTCAGAGGCTGCTTTGAAACCGATGGCAGAAGCATCCGTGCAAGGCGCAGAAGCTATGCGGCAGCACCTGTCAACGAGCAGGGCGCACCCAATTTCTATGGCAATGCGGTCTATGGTTTCACCGTAAATCTCACTGCAAAGGAAGCGGAAGAGGCAGCATTCCTCACCGTGGATACAAGAGAAGCCACAGAGCTGTTTGTCAACGGAGTATCCGTGGGAACAAGGCTGTGGCATCCGCAGAAGTTCAACGTTTCGGGAAAACTCAAAGCAGGTGAAAACAAGCTGTCTGTCAAGGTGACGATGCCCATGTGGAATCTGTTCGGAGACAAAAACGAAAAGCTGGATATGGGTCTGCTGTCCGCACCCGTAATAGAAAAGCTTTCCCGCTAAAAAGCCAATAAGTTATTGAATTTGCGGATGACTTGTGTTATCGTTTTATAAATTATACTGTTTGATGGGAGAACTGCGATATGAACACAAACAATGAGTTGCTCAAGGGATTTTTTGAGCTTGACCGCGATTACCGTCCCGCCGCAATGTGGTTTTGGAACGACGTTCTGGTGGAGAGCGAGCTCACAGCGCAGATGGAATCTTTTAAAGAGCAGGGAATCATAGATTTCTTTGTCAACCACGTTTGGGGCGCAACGGATGAGTATCTCGGCGAACGCTATTTTGAGATGGTGCGCTATGTTCTTGAGGAGGCAAAGCGCCTTGATCTCCATTTTTGGATATACGACGAGTTCAACTGGCCGTCTGGCGTGGCGGGCGGTCTTGTAATTAAAAATCACCCCGAGACAAAGGCAAAGATGATCCAGGATGACAAGATCCAGCTCTTCCCCCGCGAAAAGCTCATCAAAAAATATATCGACGGCAAGTTTGAAAGCGCAAGCTTTGTGTGGCGCACAAGTCCGCAGGACGGCGCAACCGACGTGAGCGACAAGGTGACCGTGGAGCAGGCCGAAAACGGCTTTTGGATCAGCTATGAAAACGACAGCTGCGATACCATCTATCTCCACGTCGTCAGCGTTCAGCTGCAGAACAGAATAGTTCCTGCCTGCCAGTGGGGCAAATATTCCACCGAGGAATACGGCTTTGTCGATAACTTCGACGAGCGTGCCATCCGCCTCTTTATGGATTACACCCACGAAAAATATAAAGAAGTCATCGGCGACGAGTTTGGCAAAACCGTCAAGGGCATCTTCACCGACGAGATCTGCGTATCCTCTCATTTGGATATGTCGGGCAAGCGTGTTCCCTGGAACGATGCCTTCAAGGATAACTTCCGCAAAAAATACGGTTACGATATCACACCCTTCCTCCACGTGTTGGCGGCAAAAGCTTACACCCCGCAGGAGAAAAAAGCCCGTTTCGATTATTGGAGACTTGCAACGGAGCTTGCCACAAACAACCATCTGAAGCAGGTGCGTGCATGGTGCGATAAGGAGAACCTGCTCTATACAGGTCACCTCTGCCTTGAGGAATCCCTCATCTGCACAATGTATCAGTCCGGCGATATCTTCGATATGCTGGAGGTCATGTCCCTCCCCGGAATCGACACCATCTTCTCCCGTGATTGGATCGAGGACGAAGACTTTGACCTTGCAGGCAAGACCATCGGTTCGGTATCCCGTTTCTTCAACCGTGACCGCACCCTCTGCGAGACCTACACCATCAGCACCAACAAACTGCGTTTCGATGAGATGCAGCGCATTGCCAACCGTGTGCTGGTGCTGGGCGCAAATATGATCCAGTATATGGGCGCCATCTATGCCAACCACAACGGCCGCAGATACGACTGGCTCACCGATAACCCCAACGGCGGTCCCAGCTTCGGTGATAACAACACTATCTTTGAACACCTCGGCAAATTCAGCGATTACGTCTCCCGCATTCAGTATGTCTCCGCAAAGACAAAGCCTGCGGGCAAAGTGCTGCTCATGTCCAACCAGGCAGGTGTTTTCGCCAACTACGACGGTCAGGCAGAGATGAGAAGAGCCTATGCCCAGCGCTACAAGAGAGAAGACGGCAGATTTGATGCCAACCGAAACAGCCTTGTCACCGCTCTGCTGGAGCTGAACATCGAATACTATCTCTTCGGCGACAACATGGCGGACAGAATGACTGCCGAAAACGGTGTCGCCACCCTCTGCGGCGGCAAATACGATACCGTCATCCTCCCCAACGTGGGAGATGCTCCCCGCAAGGTCTACGATATGATCGACCGCCTGCGCAAAGCCGGCGTAAAGATCATCTTTGCGGACGAGCTCCCCGAGCTTGTGCTGGATGAAGCCGTGTACGAAGCTCCCCTTGGCAAAGCTCCCGAGAGCGAAGGCATAACAATGCTGGAGGATAACGTATACTTCCTGCGTGTCAGCGATGTGGAGAGCAAGCGCCGCGGCAAAAACTGCAGATATAAAGAGCTGCTGGAAGAGGTTGTGGGCAAAGGCAGACGCACTTTGGATATCAAACACAACGGCAACATCTATACAGGTCTGCGCAAGAGAGAGGACACAACGGTCGTCTTGATGTGCAACGATGCCAACGAGGAGCGTGAAGCTTCCATTATATATAATGAAGGAATGCTGCTGCTGGATCCCGCAACCGGAAACAAGGTGGAGCTTAAAGGCATCGGCGGCAGATCGGATATCCACTTTGATGCCCATCAGATGTATATTCTGGTGGATGGAGCCGAGGCTGCGGAAAGCAAGGTGGACAAGAGAGCGGGCGAGACCATCCTTCAGCTTGCACCCGAATGTGAGATAGAGCTGGAAAAGGGCAATGTCATGACGGTTGAGTGGCAGTTTGCTCCTTATGACACCGACGGCGAATCGCTGAAGGTGGCAGATGAGCTTATGCCCCTTGTAAGGGACAGCCTGCCGGGCAAATATGCCGAGATGAACGTAAAGGGTCTGCTGGTGTTTGATTTTGAGGTGGAACACCTGCCCGAAACTGCGCTGTTTATCGTGGACTCCGCAGATATCTTCCGCTGCGAGGTAAACGGAGTGCGTGTTGACGATGTTTGGAAGCCCTACCGTTTCTGGGGACCGAGAAACCACGCCGTGGATATTGCCGCACAGCTGAAGCTTGGCAAAAACCGTCTTGTGGTTGCAAACAAGGTCCCGGATTACAACATTCCCTATAAAGCAGCCTTCGGTCTCATTCGCGGAGATTTTGAGATCTGCGGCAAAACCATGCTGAAGAGACGCAGCAGCTATGTTGCGGCACCGGTGAACGGTCAGGGCTGCATGGATTTCTGCGGAAGCGCAAACTATCGCTTCACCGCAGAGCTCACAGCCGAAGAAGTAGCGGAAGCTGCATTCGTCTCCGTTGAGACAAGAGATGCCACAGAGCTTTTTGTCAACGGTGTCTCTGCAGGTGTCCGCCTTTGGGCACCCCACAGCTTCAACGTGGAGGGAATGCTCAAGGAAGGCAGAAACGAACTCGTGTTCCGAAGCACGGTGCCCATGTGGAATATGCTGTGCGAGTGCGGCGAAGAGATGGATATCGGTCTGCTTGGTGCGCCCCGCATTGAGAAAAAACGTTGATCGTACCGCCATTTTGCAATTTCAGTCATTGATTTAAAAAACACTTAAAACAAGCGGATGTTCTATTGACATCCGCTTGCTTTTTTTATATTATTTAGTTGAAGATGGCACACCTATTATATAATGTATTGGAGGCGCATTTATGGAATTTAAAAGTGAGCTGCTCAGCGGATTTGTCAACTCCCATCACGATTACAGACCGGCTGTAATGTGGTTTTGGAGCGACACACTTGTGGAAGAAGAGTTAACAGCACAGATGGAATCCTTCCAAAAGCAGGGTGTAAACGATTTTTTTGTTAACCACGTCTGGGGCGCAACAGATGAATATCTGGGTGAGCGCTTTTTTGAAATGATAAAATATACCGTAAAAGAGGCCAAAAGACTTAACCTAAACTTTTGGATATACGACGAGTTCAACTGGCCGTCGGGTGTTGCGGGCGGCTTGGTTATCAAAAACCACCCCGAGACCAAGGCGAAAATGATGCAGGACGATAAGTTTGTGGTTCTTCCCCGTGCCAAACTGGAAAATGTCTACATCAAGGGCAAGTTTGAGAGAGCTGAAATTGTTTGGAGAAACCGCCCCCAAGACGGGGCTGTGGATATCACAGACAAGGTCAAGGTGGAAAAGAATGACTACGGCTTCTGGTTCTCCTATGAAAACGATGGTCTCGAGGATGGCGACTTACATATTATAAGCGTTCAGCTTCAGGAGAAGCTGGTTCCTGCCTGCCAGTGGGGTAAATTCTCCACGGAGGAGAAAGGCTTCGTAGATAACCTTGACAGAAAAGCTATCCGTCTGTTTATGGATTACACCCACGAGAAATACAAAGAAGCAATCGGCGACGAGTTCGGCAAAACCGTCAAGGGCATCTTCACCGACGAAATCTGCGTTGCATCTCACCTTGATATGACCGGTAAACGTATGCCCTGGAACGACGACCTGAAGAAAAACTTCAAAGAGAGATACGGCTACGATATCGAGCCTTATATGTATGTTCTTGCCGCAAAGGCAGTCACTCCGGAGGAGAAGAAGGCCCGCTTTGATTTTTGGCGCCTTGTAACCGACCTCGCCGTGACCAACCACCTGAAGCAGGTTCGTGAGTGGTGCGACAAAGAGAACCTTATATATACAGGTCACTTCTGTATGGAAGAATCCCTCATCTGGACAATGTTCCAGTCCGGTGATATCTTTGATATGATGGAAGTGATGGCAATGCCGGGCATCGACTCCATCCTCTCCCGCGATTGGATAAACAACGAAGACTACGATGTAACAGCAAAGACCCTCGGCTCCTGCACACGCTTCTTCAACCGTGAGCGTGCCCTCTGCGAGACCTACACCCTCAGTTTCAACAAGCTGCGCTATGACGAGATGCAGCGCATTGCAAACCGTCTGCTGGTGCTGGGTGCAAACATGATACAGTATATGGGCGCAGCCTATTCTCTGCACAACGGAGGCAGAGGTGGCAGCGGTACAGAAATAAGCGGCGGTCCCAGTTTTGGTGACAACAACACCATGTTTGAACGCATCGGTGATTTTGGCGACTATGTCTCACGTGTACAGTATGTCTCTGCTAAGACAAAGCCGGCAGGCAAAGTGCTTCTTATGTCCAACCAGGGCAGCGTGTTTGCGGATTTCGATGGTCAGGTGAGCATGCACAAGGCATATGCTGAACGATATATCAATAAAAACCTTGGCAGACATGAGGTTAACAGACTTGGCCTTGTCACCGCTCTGCTGGAGCTGAACATTGAGTTTGATCTCTTTGGCGACAACATGGCAGACAGAATGACCGCCGAAAACGGCATTGCAACCTTCTGCGGCGGCGAATACGATACCGTCATCCTGCCCAACGTCAGCAACACTCCCCGCAAGGTCTACGATATGATCCACCGCCTGCGCAAAGCCGGCGTAAAGATCATCTTTGCGGATGAGCTGCCTCAGCTTGTGGTGGATGAAGCTGTCTGCGAGGCTCCTCTCGGCAAAGCACCCGAGAAGGAAGGTCTCACGGTTATAGATAATAATGTATACTTCCTGCGCATCAACAGCGCCGAAAAGAAGCGCCGCGGCAAAAATGCCGAATTCAAGGCTCTGCTGGAAGAGGCGGTTGGCTATGGCAGACGTACCCTGGATATTCGACACAATGGCAACATCTATACAGGTCTCCGCAAGGGCGAGGGTGCAACCGTCGTCTTCATCTGCAACGATGCAGGCGAAGAGCGCACCGCATCCATCGTTTACCGTGATGGAATGCAGCTGCTGGATCCCGAAACGGGCAAACGCTGCAGGCTGACAAATGTTGGCGGACGTGCAGACATCCACTTCAACGCACACCAGATGTATATTCTGACAGAGGGCGCCGAAATGCTGGAAGAGCCCTGCGATGCAGAGGCAGGCACCGTCATCAAAGAAGTTGCACCCGCCTGCAGGTTGGAAACTCTC
>JAFSHJ010000009.1 GCA_017440425.1 Oscillospiraceae bacterium
CACCACAACTCCCGATAAAAACAGCAGTGCTGTCAGGTTGGGGATCGCCATCAGCCCGTTGAACACGTCTGCAATGCTCCACAGCGCAGACATATCCGCCAACGCCCCCACTGCGGCGGCAGCTGAAAACAGCACCCTGAAGACCATGCACCAACCCTTTTGCCGCCGCTCATCTTTTATGATATAACGTAGGCTCTCCTCTCCGTAATATGCCCAGCCAAACATTGACGGCAGCGCAAAACAAAACATTGAAACCGCCACGAATATCTTTCCAAAGCTGCCGAAGGATGCGGAAAATGCCCTCTCTGCCGCAGTTGCTCCGCTTTCGATAAGTGCAAGACTTCCATGATCCCCATCGAATGCGGTGAGTATCACAAGTGCCGTCAGCGTCGTCACTGCAAAGGTATCCAAAAACACCTCGAAGATACCCAGCATCCCCTGCTTCACGGGTTCGGTCTCTCCCGACGCAGCATGAGCTATTGCGGATGAGCCCATTCCCGCCTCATTGGTGTAAACACCTCTCGCCAACCCAAAACGCATTGCCCTGCTTATCCCAAACCCCAGCACACCGCCACCCACAGAGCCGAAATCAAACGCATCCCTGAAAATGCTGCCCACGGCATTTGGCACCGCAGTCGCTTTTATGAGGATCGCCACCAACGAAAACAGAATATACAGCAGCGAAAGAATCGGTATAATGCGCTCGGAGAGCTTGCCTATCCGTTTTATCCCGCCGAATATTACAACTGCGCACACGCAGCTTATCACACCACTTACTATTGGAATCGGCACCCCCAATTCTCCCATTGCACCTGCCACCTCACCCGCAGGTGTCATACATCCCACACCGAAGCAGGCAAGCAGACAAAACACCGCATACATCACCGCAAGCCACTCCGTCCGCAGCCCTCGGCTTATGTAATACATAGGTCCGCCACGCTTTTGGCTGCCCCTCTCATCACGGAATCTCACCGCCAGCACCGCTTCGGCAAACTTTGTCATCATCCCCAAAAAGGCACTCACCCACATCCAGAATATTGCACCTGCGCCGCCCATTGCAATTGCTGCGGCAGCGCCCGCAATGTTTCCTACCCCCATCGTCCCTGCCAGCGCCGTTGCCACCGCCTGAAATGCAGAAACTCCGCCCGATCTATCTGCCGGTCTCTCGCTCAGCATCCCCTCAAACACGCTCTTCACCGCCGCACCGAAATGCCGCACCTGAAAAAAGCGTGTCCTCAATGTGAGCAGCAATCCCGCCCCGATATAAAACACCAGCATTCCCGGTCCCCACAAAAAACCGTTTAAACTTTCAAGGCTCTGCGTCATCCATTCCTTCACCGCTGTTTCCCCCTTTTTGTTTATTGCCGCACATCCTCACTTTTGAGCTCAAAATAACAAAAACGCGTTAAAAAACTGTAAATTTAAGGTGAAAATAAAGGCAAAACGCCTTTTTTTATTGACCTTTTTCAGATATTGGAGTAAAATGTATAGATGAGTAGATATTTTTATTTTTTGATAGGAGATGTTCCAATTGTTACAGATCGCACCTTCACTCCTCGCCGCTGACTTTGCAAAACTCGGCGAAGAAACCGCCGCAAAGGAAGCCGCAGGAGCTGAAATGCTTCACATTGATATTATGGACGGTCATTTTGTACCCAACATTTCTATGGGATACGGTGTTGTCAAATGCATCCGTCCCCACAGCAAGGCTGTTTTCGATGTGCATCTTATGATAACCGACCCCGTCCGCTATTCTCCCGAATTCGTAAAGGCAGGTGCTGATATCATCACCTTCCACCTTGAAGCTGTGGAAGATCCCGAAGCCACCATCAAGGCTATCCGTGACCTCGGCGTAAAGGTTGGTATCTCCGTTAAGCCCAAGACTCCCGCATCTGCCGTGCTCAAATATCTCCACATGGTGGACCTCATTCTGGTCATGACAGTTGAACCCGGTTTCGGCGGACAGAAGTTTATGGCTGATATGATGCCCAAGCTTCGTGAGATCTCCGAATACTGCAAGGCAAACGGACTTGATCCCTACATTGAGGTTGACGGCGGAATCGACGAGACCACCATCAAAGAGACCGTTATCAACGGTGCAAACCTCTTTGTTGCAGGTTCTTCCCTCTTCTCCAAGAGCGACTACAACGAGGCCGTTAAAAATCTCCGTGCCTCCGCAGAATCTGTTCTTTAATTAACTGCAATCACGGCGGAATGCTTCCAATGGAGGCATTCCGCAGCACCACACTACATCACAAAGCCGAATTCGGCAGCGTGTATGCAAATTGGGGGATACCATGGCATTATTTTCTAAAGGAATCGTCCTCGAACAGCGTAAAGAACCCGCTCTCAGCCGAGAGATAGTTCAGCTCATCAACGAGGAAAAACCGGAGCTGCTTTTTATTCCGCCGGAAGTTGAAGGCACTCCCGATCTTGAACAGCTTATAACGATAGCCGAGCGCGCAATGATCGTTGACGAACGCGATGGCAGACCGCTTGCGGAAAAGCTTTATGCTGCATCCCAAAAGCAGCTGTTTGCCGTTGTTGCCGATGCGGTTGACGACGAACCATACGTTTCAAGTCAGCTGGGTGTTGTTCTTCACCACGGTGAAAGCGTTGCCGAGGCTTTAAAGCTGTGCGCCAACGCCCTTGATATATCCAAATACTGCATACTTGCCTATAAAAACGTGACCGACCTCACCATCAAATTGCCTTCACGCATAAACACCGTAAAAGTCATACATATCTACGGCAAATATCCCGCCGAAAACAGAGCCGAGGCTCTCTTCGGCACTCACCAGAAAAAGCTGATAATCGGCGCAAATGCCCTGCTGCATCTTTACCGCGCCGTTAAAGAATATCGCATACAGACCACCTGCTTCGTCACGGTATCCGGCAACTGTATCGCCAATGCCCGCAACATGGAGCTCCCCATCGGCACACCTGTCAAAGACGTGCTTGATTTCTGCGGTTTGGCATTGGATCCATCACGAATAGTTCTCGGCGGCTCCATGACCGGACAAACCATAACCGATCTCGATACCCCCATCGATGTCACCACCCGTGCCGTTCTCGCCTTTGAGGATGCCGCTGTGCTGCGCAAATTCAACTGCATCGGCTGCGGACGCTGTGTCACCGCCTGCCCCCAGGGTCTTACCCCCACGCTTATCTATAAACACGTTGTTGCCGGAAAATATGACGGCGCCGAGATCCTGGATGCCACCCATTGCATAGAGTGCGGCACCTGCACCTATGTCTGTCCCTCCGAGCTGGATGTTTCCGCCAAGGTGCTTCAGGCGAAGAAA
This sequence comes from Oscillospiraceae bacterium, assembly GCA_017440425.1. Lineage (GTDB taxonomy): Bacteria > Bacillota > Clostridia > Oscillospirales > Ruminococcaceae > SIG526. Next base: position 3,306 of record JAFSHJ010000009.1, read on the forward strand.
TATTTCCTTGCCACCGAGCAGGAACACATTGCCCAAAAAGACAAGCTCCTCGAAAACCGCCGCTATGCGTGGGAGAGGATGTTCCGTGACTTTTTTGCAGCCGCCAAAAAAATCGGCGGGCTGTTCTCCAAAAAAAGCTCCGGCAAAGCTGTTAAAGTGAAAGTTAAAAAATGATCCGTTAATGCAAAATCACACCTATTCTTTGGAAAGGCCTGATCTTCAATATGCTGAAAAAGCTTAAACAAGTTGATTCGCCCCACATAAGGCGCGGCGAGCACAGCACCCTCTTCATGCTGGATGCCGTTATTGCGCTGCTGCCCCTTTATGTTATGGCTTATATCTATTACGGTCCCCGGGCACTTATTCTTGGCGGCATCGGTATGGTCAGCGCGCTGGTTTCCGGCTATCTCTGCGACCTTTTTATCGACGGAAGAATAAACTTCTCCGATATCTCCGCAGCAGTCACCGGACTTATCCTGCCGCTCATGATGCCTGCCTCCATCCCCTATTACGTTGTGCTCACAGCCACCTTATTTGCGGTTTTTGCTGTCAAACTTCCCTTTGGCGGCACCGGCTACAATATGTTCAACCCTGCAGCTGCAGGCTTTGCCTTTGTGTCGGTCTGCTGGCCGGATAAGCTTTTCAACTATCCCACACCAATGCGCCAGCTGCCCCTCAACCTGGTCATCGATGAGGCAGAGATAACCTTCTCCACCTCTGTTTCGCAGCTGCTCTCCTCCGGACTTGTTCCCGACATCGACAGCATCGATTTTGTTATGGGAGATTTTGCCGGTCCCATGGGTGTTACCAATGCGCTGGTGCTTTTATCCTGCGCAGTATATCTCATCCTCCGCAAATCCATAAAATGGTCGGTACCTTTCACCTTCTTTGCAACCTCTGCGCTGTTCGTTTTGCTCTTCCCCCGTGTTGATACACCCAACCATCTCAATGTTCTCTATGAGCTTTGCGGAAGCTCCATCATCTTCGGAGGCATCTTCCTCCTCAACGACCCCGTCACCATTCCCAAGAGAAACCTCTCTCAGGTACTCTATGCATTTTTCGGTGCGATCTTCGCAATGCTTTTCCAATATTACGGAGCATTTGCACAGGGCGTACCCTTTGCCATTATCATAATCAACGTCTTTGCCCCGCTTTTGGACAGATACACCGAAGCACTTTTGCAGAAGATAAGGAGGAAGCGACTTGAACGAACCCAGAACCTCTAATGCACCTGCCGATAACAAAGGCTTTCTTGTTGCAACTTCTGCCGTTTTTCGCAGAAATCCGGTGCTCACAGCCGGTCTTTTGATCGGTCCCATCGTTGCCGCAGCCACAAACCTCAAGGCTGCCGCCGCACTTTCCATTGCGGTTTTCGTCATGGTCTTCCCCGCACTTGTTGCTGCCGTGCTGCTGAAAAACCGCCTGCGCGACTGGATCGTTGCACCCATCACCATTCTCACGGCTGCAGGATTTTTCTTCCTTGCATATAATCTCATTGCACCCATCTCTCCGCTTATTTTCGACTCTATCGGAATCTATCTTCCAATTCTGATGATAGCTCCCGTATCCATAATCGGTCCCGGACAGGATCACCTTGCATCCAAAACCCGAATTTGGGGCATTGTGGAAGCATTCTTCCTCTGCCTCGGTTTTGCGTTTGTCTCCTGCCTCGTCGGTGCCATCAGAGAGCTCTTCTCCTCCGCATCACTTTGGGGTGTAACTATCCACAGCGCCTCCACCTTCAGCGCAGCAAACACCGTCTTCTTCGGCTTTATCGTTCTCGGCTTCATAGCGGCGCTGTTCAAAGCTTTTTCCATTTTTGAAAGGCGCATCGTCACCTTCTCCAAACGAAAAAAGAGCGAAAAGCTTGCCCGCCACACCGTTTTTGAGGAAGATTCCGCTCTTGGCGAATGATACCGCTGTTTACCCTGCAAAACAAAAAAATGAAGGGATTTTGCCGAGCTTACTTATATCGGCACTATAATTTGATATGATAGAATTACTGTTAATTATGCTTTGGGCTGCCACGGTTGAAAACATAATTTTCACACGCGCTCTCGGAAGCGGACAGCTTTTTATCGAAAGCTCCAACTCCCGAAGCATTTTCAGCGTGTCCATACTTCTCACCGTGATGATGACGGTGGCATCCCTGCTGTGTACACCGCTGACAGCGCTCTCCGACCTGATTTTTGAAAACACCTATCTCGGACGCCCCTTTGTCATGGTGGTTGCCATCACCCTCATCTACACCGTTATTGCCCTTTTCCTCAACCTTGTTTCCCCTCACACCTACAACATCATTGCATCCCGTCTCTCCTTTGCCTGCTTTAACGGAGCGCTGCTGGGTTGTGTGCTCATTATGCAAAACCGCGGTCTCTCCTTTGTTCAGCAGCTGGGATTCGGTCTCGGCGGTGCATTCGGCTTTATTCTGGCCATAATAATCGTACGCGAGGGTGAACGCAGGATCGCAATAAGCCGCGTTCCCAAAATATTCAAGGGCTATCCCGCCCTGATCATCTATCTCGGACTTGTCTCTCTTGCTGTATTCAGCCTGCTCGGACACCAGCTTCCCGCATAATATTGATATTGATTTTAGGGGATATAAACTTGAAAATAAGACGCTACAACAGCTCTCAACCAAAAATCAGACGGTATAAAAAAATCTACCGCAAAACCAATACCAAAGTTATCGGCACCGCAATTTTTGTGGTTGCTTTGGTTGTTGTGTTCTTTTTGAGCTGGAGTCTTTACCGTCCCATAATAGATTTCTTCTCCGGCAACCTCTCATCGCAGGAGGAATCCTCCGAACAATCCTCACAGCAATCTTCGGTGAGCTCCAAGCCGGAGGTGGTCATCACTCCACCGCAGGTGGACGACACCGATGCCATTCGTGCTGTATATATGCCCATCGATATGCTCTATGACAGCACCACCCTGAACAACTTCCTCGATTCTCTTAACGAAAACAAATACAACTACATTATGCTGGATATGAAGACTGCCGACGGCAACCTCACCTACACCTCCTCCCTCAAAGAGGTGCAGGGCACATCCGTTGTCATGACCGACGCCATATCCAATATGCCGGACACGGTTGCCCTGCTGCGTGCAAGAGGCTTCGGCATAATTGCGAAGATACACGTTTTCCGTGACCCCATTGGCTCCCGCAGCGACTATGACAAGGCTATCCATTACCTTGATTCGGAGCTTTTCTGGCTGGACAACACCAAGGAAAAGGGCGGAAAAACCTGGCTGAATCCCTGCTCGCAAAAGGCCCGCGACTACGTTGTTTCCATTGCCGAAGAGGTTGCGCAGATGGGTGTTGACATCATCCTTTTTGACGATATCCGTTTCCCCAACAAGCTCGGCTTTGCCTATGCCGACTGCGGTGTTGAGGTCACCCTCGAAAATAAGGATGAATATCTGAACCAGTTTATCGTTCAGGCCACCGAAACACTTTCAAGCTACGATGTGGAGCTCTATTTCTCCTCTCCCGCCAACGCCACCGTTTCGGAGGTCACCTTCCCCTACGGCACGCTGCCCGTGCTGCTTGCCAAGGACGGATATGCTCCCACCCTTTATGCAGCGGATTACAACAGCGAGCTCCCCTCCTACACGGCCGTTGAAGAGCAGCTTAAAAAGCTTGCCAAATATATCGACTCTGAAACCGCACCGGCCTTCCTGCCCATTCTGGACGCATCCAAGGGTTACGATGACGCCGCACGTCAGATATCCGTGCTGACTCAAAACAATTACAACAGCTACATCCTCTATTCCGAAAACGGAAATTACGGATTTGCCAACTGAATTCAAAACAGCTTTATACAAAAAAGCCGACACGGTCCAAACACCGTGTCGGCTTTTTATTTTAACTGTTATTCTTCACTCAAAGCGCCCAGCACCTTATACAGCAGGCGGTAAAGCTGCATTGCCTCGCCATTTTCCAGCGTTATGCATTTGGAAACCTGCCCCGGCACCTCCACAGCTTTCTCTTTAAGCTGCTCACCTTTTTGTGTTATCTCTGCCACCAGCACCCGCTCATCCTCTTTTGAGCGTGCACGGGAAATATATCCCTTTGTTTCAAGGCTTTTCAAAACCGGAGTAAGTGTTCCCGAATCCAAAAACAGCTTCTTTCCCAAATCCTTTACACTTATCTGCTTTTCCTCCCAAAGCACCATCATAGTGATGTATTGGGTATAGGTGATATCCAGCGCATCGAGATAGGGGCGATATTGCTTTATCACCTCGCGGGATGCGGCATAAAGAGGAAAGCAAAGCTGGTTTTCCAGCTTTAATCCGTCATATTTTTTATCCATAGATCCTATCCTTCCAGCCCTCTTGACTGACGATCCATATCCTCAATCACAATATCAAAGATCTCGCCCAATGTGGCGCAATATTTCAAAACATCCCATGGCTCATTGGTGTGAAAATGAATCTTTATCAGATCCTCGTCCCCAACAGCCAAAAGGCAGTCTCCCTTGAAATTGTTTATAAAGTATTCGTTTATGGCGTCCTCGTCGAGGTTTGTTCCCTCAATAAGAAGCTGCGTATCGTATTTGAATTCTTCCATATCGTTTTCCTATTTATTGACTATATTTTTTGCAAACTCGGAAATTTCTGCAATATCCGCTTCGTTTGGTCTGCCCTTGTGAAATTTTGCGAACTCGCCTCTGCAATGAAATTCTTCATCCGCAACGGCAACTCCAACAGCATCTGCCACCTTTTTTATCGGCTTCTTCATAGATCTCATCATCGCAGATGTGCCAAAGCAGACGATTTTACCGATATTATCCTTGTTCTCGGTGATAAACCTCTTTACCTCTGCATCTGCATCAAAGGCATAATAGGAACAACCGAGAAAGAGGATGTCCGCCTTTTCGGTGAGAGGACTTGCAACCTCCTTTGCTTCGACAGCTATGGCAGAAGCCACTGCATCTGCCAATTTTTTAGTGTTTCCCGAACGGGTATAGTATCTGACAGCAATATTCATATCTGTTTCCTCACTTGCTCTTGCTTAATTTCATTATACACCTTTCGCACCGCCTTTGCAAGCTGATCTGCGCAGGATGTGGAACGTCTGCCGCAGGTGTTGCCTAACAGCTTTTCTTCAATCGTTTCCACGGTGCTGCCATCCAGCAGCTTTGCAAGAGCTTTAAGATTTCCGTTGCAGCCCCCGTAAAACTCAATGTCTGTCACAACATTGCCCTCTATGTTGAAGCTTATAAACTGAGCACAGGTGTTTTCGGTTTTGTATTCACAGCGCATCACAGGCACTCCTTGATTTTTTCCTTCAGGTTTTTCATGTTCATCGGTTCAAACCTTGCAGCAATATTTCCCTCTCTGTCAATGAGGAACTTGGTAAAATTCCATTTTATCTTTCCGTTGTTCTTGTAGTCCTTGTCCATCTTTTTCACAATTCCCGAAAGCATCACACCCATGGCCGACAATCCAAAGCCTTCAAACTCGGTGTTATCTGTAAGCCACTTGAAAAGCGGGTCGGCGTTTTCGCCGTTTACATCAATTTTGGAAAACTGCGGGAAGGTGATCCCATAACGTCCGGTGCAGAAGGAATGTATCTCCTCGTCATCTCCGGGTGCCTGCCCGCCAAACTGGTTGCAGGGAAAATCCAGAATCTCAAATCCGCTCTCTTTAAACTCCTCGTAAATGCTCTGAAGCTCGTCATACTGTGGGGTAAATCCGCAGCCGGTGGCGGTGTTCACCACAAGCAGCACTTTTCCCCTATAGTTTTCCAACGCAACCTCGCTGCCATCCTGTGCCTTAACTTTAAAATTGTAGATGCCCATTGTTTATCCCCCATTTTAAATTGTTTTAAACTTAATTGAATCCAATTAAATTATATCAAATATTTTATACTTGTCAAGAGTCTTTGCAAAATCTCAAAACAACCCTCATTTTTTAAATTATCTGCTGTTTATTGCGTTTTTTGCTTGACAATAATTTCGTGGGATTTTATAATATTTTTGTAAGTACTTTCATAAACTCAGGAGGTCTAAAAATGAACGATTTACAGAAAAAAATCAGTGATATCGGTGTTGTTCCGGTAATTAAACTTAACCATCCCCAGCGCGATGCAAAAGCTCTTGCCGATGCTCTTTGCGCAGGCGGAATCCCCATTGCAGAGGTCACCTTCCGTGCAGCAGGCGCTGCTGACGCTATCCGCATTATGAGAGAAACTCATCCCGAAATGATGGTTGGCGCAGGCACCGTTATGAACACCCAGCAGGTTGACGAGGCTATTGAGGCAGGCGCAATGTTTATCGTTACTCCCGGTCTTGACCCCGTTATCGTAGAATACTGCATCGCCAAAAACATCACCGTTTTCCCCGGCTGCACCACCCCCACAGACTATCACACCGCTTACCGCTACGGTCTTGAGGTGCTCAAATTCTTCCCCGCTGAGCAGTCCGGCGGCCTTGCTAAAATTAAGGCTATGTCCGCTCCCTTCCCCATGTTCAAGGTTATGCCCACCGGCGGTATCGGCCTGAAAAACCTTGCCGAGTACGCTGCTGCTCCCGTTATCGCTGCCTGCGGCGGAAGCTACATGGTAACTGCTGACCTCATCGACAACGGCAAATGGGACGAGATCACCGAGCTCTGCCGCAAATCCGTTGAGATCGTTAAAGAGGCTCGCGCAAAATAATTTTTTGGCACATTTTGCATTATAAGTTCTGATTAAAAGAGCAGTTATGGTTTCCGTTGCCGTAACTGCTTTTTGCTGCACCAAACACGCCCCCTCTCCCGCCGATCACATCGGCGGTTCCGCCTTACAGCGGAATAGCCTCGCGGAGCGAGGCAGAGAGGGGGCGTACCTATAATTCAAATTGCACCGCAATGTTTTCCAAACAAAAAAAGCAACCCTTGACTTTCCATCTCTCCGATGTACTCATCAAGGGTTGCTTTCTGAATTCTTATTATCTAACATCATTTTGGCTACCTCTCTTTCTTTTGATTCGACGCCGCATACCAATTAGTTCTAACCCCTTTGAGTTCTCTTCGGTATGCTTTATCTTAAAAGCTCCGGCTGAAGAATTTTGTTTAGCAGCCGTTTCTTTGAGCTTTCTTTTTTCTCTCATCTCTTACTGTGATTATATTGTAACACACATTTTTTCAAATTGCAATACGCAATACTGTACAATGTTATCAGTTTTTTCGTGTGCAAAATATAGATTCTATTGACTTTGCTGCATTAATTCTTGACTTTGCATTTCAAGTTTGTTATACTTAAAATGTTGGGGTGTTTTTTCTCCCCACTTTTTTATTGTCCAAAAAGCAACACCCGAAGAAAAATTCTTCGGGTGTTGTCTGTTAAATGAGCCTGTTATTCCACAATAATTTCTTCGTGGTGGTTTGGGATGCCGCAGACGTCGGTTATCTCAACGCTGAGCTCTCCCTTTACTCCGTCGGTCTCGAAAACGATTATCTCATTTTCCTCTTTCAGGATAGCACCGGGGATATACAATGCCTCCAGAGGACCTCTCTCCCAGTATCTGCCAAGGTTGAAGCCGTTGACATAGATAACACCCTTTTTGAAGTTATCGTAACGGACGAAGCAGGAGTTTTTGCTGTCTGTTTTGAACGTTCCGCGGAAAAAAGCGGGAGTCTTGCAGTCTGTGCCGGGTTTGAACTGCAGCTTGCTCAGGTCGTTCATCTCGAAGCAGGTGACGTTCCAGTTGAAGGCAACCTTGCCGGGATTCTGTATTGTGCCGAACTTTCTGTGGGTGAGCATAACGCCATCCAGAATACCCTTCTTGTCACCGAAATAGGTATCTTCGCCGTAGCAGATTCTGCCCATATTTTCAACGAGAATATCTATCTTATCGCCGGGCTTGAAATCTTCGGGCACCTCGATTATGCTCTCGTCCTCACCGCGCATACGGATTCCCATCAGCTCGCCGTTGAAATATACGTGAGCTCTGTCGTGCAGACCCACGATTTTGATGCCGTTGACGTTTGCATGGTAATCAAAGGTTTTGCTGTAAAGAATATAGCCGAATGCCTGATCATACTCCTCCATCGACTCTATGGCGACGCTCTTGCAGCTTCTGCCGATATCCATATTCTCAAACAGCTCTGCACACTCTGTCAACTGCACCTTACCGATGCTCTGCAGTTTGGGAGATGCAGGCACGGGGATATCTGCCTTTCCATGATCGCGCTCCATAGCTTCTTTGATGTCGAAATATCTCTGGGTGTAGCCGCCCCATTCGCTGATAGCTGCATCGTAGTCGTAGCTTGTCACGTTGGGGTTATAGGATCCCTTCATCCATGTGAGGTCGCCCTGTGCACCGCTGGTGAAGCCGAAGTTTGTGCCTCCGAAAACCATATAGATGTTAAAGCTTGCACCAAGGTCTACAAATGCATTTATAGTGTCCTTTACGATTTCGTTGGGAATATTTGTGCACTCGTCAAATCCCCAGTTGGTAAAGTTGCCTGCCCAATATTC
>JAFSHJ010000094.1 GCA_017440425.1 Oscillospiraceae bacterium
ACCTTCCGTGTGCAACGCTGCGGAAAGCTTCCTTATCCACAGAGATGCTGCGGAGAGCTTTTTGAAGGCTGTGAAGGCTCCGCTGGATGAATATAATGTAGAGATACGCGGCTGCAAAAAAACTGCGGAGATTTTGGGCAGCGATGTGGTTCCGGCAACGGAAGAGGACTACGCAACCGAGTTTTTGGATTACAAGGTGTCTGTTCTTGTGGTCGACAGCGTGGAAGAGGCAATGGAGCACATTGCAAAATACGGCACCAAGCACAGCGAATGCATTGTGACAGAGAGCTACAAAAACGCAAAGCTGTTCACCGAGAGGGTGGACGCAGCGGCGGTTTATGTCAATGCCTCCACCCGTTTCACCGACGGCGGAGAGTTCGGTTTGGGCGCAGAGATAGGCATTTCCACCCAAAAGCTTCACGCAAGAGGCCCGATGGGATTGGAGCACCTGACCACGGTAAAATATATCGTAATGGGCGAAGGCCAGATAAGATAACTTCAAAATCTGCTTAAAAGCAGGAAAGGTACGGTCTGACACGATGGGAAAGAGAACTAAACCCGCATATAAAACAAGAAGAAAATATAAGGGACTCACAGCGCTTTCGGTGCTGTTTTCGGTGCTGGCAGTTGTGGGTGTGGCAGCCATTGTCATTGGTGCAACACAGCTTATACTGAAAGCAACCGACAAAACCAAAACATACAAAGCAATCGAAAACAGAATATATCCGGTGGTAATGTTCGATCCGCTGGCATTTGAAGACCCCGAGCAGCTGGATAACACCGTGCTGCTGCAGATGTCTATGTGGTCAACTCTGTTGGGCGAGAACAGAGACAAATATACATACGATGACGATTTTAACCTCATCGTGCCCGCTTCCGACCTGGATGTTGAGGCGAGAAAGCTGTTTGGCGACAGAGTAACGCTGGAGCACCAGACCTTTGGCGATTACGAATACAGCTATCGCTATGTATCCTCCAGCAAAACCTATTCTGTTCCCGTTGGTGCTCAGGCGCTGCAATATTCTCCGCGCATCGAGAGCATGACCGAGGAAGACGGCACATATTATCTTAAGGTGGGCTACATCGCTCCCGATACCCTTTGGGATGTCAACACAACGGGAGAGGAAACAGTTAAAGAAGCCGACAAATATATGATATATGTTGTTGAAAAGCAGGAGACCGGCTATGTTTTGGTGGCTGTGAGAGAACCCGACTATGCCAACAACCTTGAGGGTGAATATATAAGTATTGCGGAGAACGAAGCCGCAGATGAAAAATAAAAAGCTCAAAATTTGTTGAGCATGCAATAATTGCAGAAAAACAGAGCACATTATAAATATAGAAGTTTAGTGGTTTGCGGTGCAAAATTAAAACAGATCAATGAAAAATAGATTTTATTTCAGAATAGCAGTAATGGCAGTAGTTCTGCTCACAACTCTCTGTGCCTGCAGGGTGAGCGATTCAGCGCTCATCTCGCAGGACAGCCGCATTGTGGAAGAAGAAAGCTCAGCACCGGAGAGCTCGCAGGAAGAGAGCTCCGAAAGTGAGCAGGAAGAGGAAAACTCTGAACAAAGTGCGGTGGAAGAGGAGATAAAGAAGCCCATAAACACCATCAGCGGCAACGAGGCAGAGATCAATGCCGCCATGGACAAAATTTTTGAGCAGTTCAAGGTTGTGGGAGGAAGCATTGCTGTTTTCGAAAAGGGAGAAGTAGTGTATCTGCACCACTACGGAACCGCAAATATTGAGAAAGAAATCACAGTCTCGGATTCGACCAGGTTCAGGATAGCGTCGGTATCAAAGGCTGTTACTGCGCTGCTTGCAGAAACTTTGGTGGATGAACAAAAGCTGAACATAGACGACGACATCTGCCTCACAGTCAACGAAAAGCTGCGTGATCCGAGATATCCAAACGAGCCCATCACCACCCGCCAGCTTTTGACCCACACATCGGGTTTGATAGACGGCGGCAGCTACCAAACGGCAATAAAAGAGATACCTTTTAAATCGCTGGATGAGTTGCTGGATGAGGGTAATATCCGCTCCGGCGCAAAACCGGGAACAAAATATACCTACACCAACTTCGGAATGGGGCTGGTCTCGGGAGTTATAGAAGGTGCAAGCGGAAAACGCTTTTACGACTATGCCGATGAGAAGCTGTTTGCACCCCTTGATATGGATGCGGGATATGTGGTGGAAAAGATAGACGACAGAGGGCAGATAGCCACCATGTATAACCTTGAAAGAGAGATAACCGCAGAACCCTCCGGGTGGAAGGCAATGTGGCAGGACTATGTCAACATACCTATCGGGCAGATGTATCTGCTGGGGCAGGGCGAGCTCTATATCTCCGCCCGTGACCTTGCCCGAATCGGCTGCGTTATGGCAGGCGACGGAAGTGTTGACGGCGTCAGCATCATATCAAAAGAGCGCCTTGACGAGATGCACACAGTTTATTTCACCGATGAGAAAACGGGTGTGCAGCGAGGTTTGGGTGTGCAGGCCTTCGACAACATCATAGAGGGGAAAACTCTGTGGGGACATCAGGGCACAGCCTACGGAATGATATCCGGGCTGATTTATGACAGAGAAGAAGAATGCGGTTTTGTGGTGCTCACAAACAGCTGTTACGCTGCCAAGCGGAAGAATGTTTTTGAGATAAACAGAGCCGTTATAGAGGAATTTCAACAGTATTTTTATGTGAACGATGAGAAGACAGAGAGTTAAAAGTTCAATTTTAAAAATTTGCTGTGCAGCGCTGTTGCTGTCGGTTTTGCTGCTGATGTTTGCCGCCTGCGAAAAGCAGGAGGAGATGAACTCGGGCGAATCGGTGATTCTGCAGCCGTCGCAGCAGCCGTCGGAGTCGGAACAGAGCTCCGAAAGTGAAAGTGATAGTGAAAGTGATCAGGAGACCTCCGAAGAGGAGAGCTCGTCTGAAGATGAGCCGAAGGAGATATATCTCTCCGCAAAGCTCTCTGCCGTGGGAGACAACCTGATCCACGATACGCTGTATAATCAGGCGCTTCGCAGAACCGGCGGCGAATATTACAACTTTTTGCCGGTTTACGATAACGTTGCAGAGCTCATCAAGACTGCGGATATTGCGGTGGTCAACCAAGAGACACCAATGTCAAAAAGCAATCCGCCCTCCAACTATCCCATGTTCAACTGCCCCACGGATATGGCGGAGCAGCTGGTGCAGCTGGGGTTTGATGTTGCCACCATCGCCAACAACCATATGCTGGATCAAGGTGCTGCAGGTCTTGCGGAGACGGTGGAGCTGCTGCGCTCGGTGGAAGGGTTGAGCGTTGCAGGTGCTTATCTTGACAGCAGCGAGTGGGAAAACATCGCTGTGGTTGAAGCCAACGGAATAAAATTTGCATTTTTAAGCTATACACAGTCCACCAACGGCATTCCTCTGCCCAAGGGCAAAGAGGGTATGATCATCTTCACAAGCAACGAGGCTGCCATAAAGCAGCAGATAGAGCTTGCAAAGCAGCAGGCAGACGTTGTGGTGGTCTCGGCACATTGGGGCGTGGAATATACCCACACTCCGGGCAAAGAGCAGAAGGAGCTGGCGGCAAAGCTGGCAGAATTCGGCGCAGATATCGTCATCGGTCACCACCCTCACGTCATTCAGCCCTACGAGTGGATAGACGGCACGCTGGTGATTTATTCCCTGGGCAATTTTGTTTCCGCCCAGAACAAGCCGGAGACAATGATCGGCGCAATGTTTAACATCGATGTTGAGCTGGAGAAGGTTTCCGGCAGAGTGAAGATATCCGAGCCGGAGATAATCCCCATGATAACCCACTACGATGCAGGCAACTATAACGTGAGACTCTACACTCTGGAGCAATACAGCGAGGAGCTTGCCGCAAAGCACGGTATCGTGCTCTCCCACAAAAAGCAGTTTTCGGTGGAATTTATTCGCGCAACGCTAAAAGAGGTATACGGATATGATTTTTAAAAGAGGGCTGGCGGCGGTGATAGCGGCGGTTTTGTTTGGCTCACTTTTTGCGGTGTTTGCGCAGAGCAAGGTGGCCTTGGCAGACGAGACAGCTGCAGAGCTCACAGACAGCGCTGTGATATCATCCCAAAAGGATCCCGAAGGTCTTGCCAATCTTACAGATAAAAACATCTCTTCAAGATATTTCTGCGCTGCAGGCACAGATGTTACCATAGAAACGGAAGAGAAGGTCAGCCAGCTCTATATGGTAATAGATAAGCCGGTCAGCGGCTACAAAGTCAGTAGCGGCGGAATTACAAAGGAATACGGTAAGAACGGCTTCCTTCACGAATATATATTGCTGGAGGCACCGTCGGATAAAATTGAAATAACCTTTACCGCGGAGAAGACCGTCGTCTGTGAGATATATCTCTTCTCCGACGGGGAGACACCGGATTGGGTGCAGAAGTGGCAGCCGCCCTATGAGGATGCGGATATGCTGGTTTTGCCCACCCATGCCGATGACGAGCACCTTTGGTTTGGCGGCACAATGCCCTATTACGGCGGCGAGCTTGGTTACAAGGTGCAGGTGGCATATATGACCAACCATTGGGGTGAGAGATACCGCCCACACGAGCTGCTCAACGGACTTTGGAAGGTGGGGATAACCGCCTATCCCGTTATTTCGGATTTTCCCGATGCCTATGTGGATAACCTTGCAAACGCAGAGGCATTTTACAAAAGAGACAAAATTATGGAGTGGCAGATAATGCTGCTCAGGCGCTTTAAGCCGGAGGTGGTGGTGGCGCACGACCTGGACGGCGAATACGGTCACGGTGCACACATTCTCAACGCTTCCACCATATTGGAGGCGGCGCCTCTCTCCGCAGATGAGACGGTATATCCCGAACTGGCTGCGGAATACGGACTTTGGCAGCTGCCAAAGCTGTATCTCCACCTCTATCCCGAAAATGCGGTGGTGATGGATTGGCGTGTGCCGCTGGAGAATTTCGGCGGAAAGACTGCCCTGGAGATGGCAGCGGAAGGATATGCGGAACATCTTTCACAGCAGCAATATTGGTTTGAGGTGAAGGATGCAGGCAAATATAACTGCAGCAAATTCGGTCTTGCCTATACAACGGTGGGGGCAGATGCTGCCGAAACCCCGGACTTTTTTGAAAACATAGCCGCTTTTTCCGATGAAAAAGAGGAGGCGGCGGAATCATCAGGAGAATCAGAGCGGGAGAGCTCCGTGGATGATACATCTGCAGAGAGTTCGGCGGAAAGTGAAGCGGAAGAGAGCTCTGTGCAGAGCAGCAGGGAAGAAAGCATAAGCGAATCCTCTTCCGAGGCTGAAAATGAAGATCAGCCGAAAGAGGAAGGCAACAGAAAAGGACTCAATACGGTAATAATTATTGGAGTGGCTGCGGTGGTTGCGGCGGCTGTTGTAATTCAGCTTCGCAAGGATAGCAGCAAGGTGTGATAAAGAGGGAGCAATATGAATGTATCGGCTATTATTCCGTCTCTCAACCCTGACGAGCGCCTGCCCAAGGTGGTGCAGAGTCTGGTTGAGGTCGGTTTCCAGCGAATCATCATTGTCAACGATGGTAGCTCGGAAGAGCGTATACACTTTTTTGAAGAAGCTGTTTCCGTGGGAAACGGTGCCTGCGTGATGCTTGATCACGAAGTCAACAAGGGAAAGGGCCGTGCGCTTAAAACCGCATTCAGTTGGTTTTTGGCAAACCGAAACGGCGATATCGGTGTGGTAACGCTGGATGCGGACGGTCAGCACCGTGCAGACGATGTGCTGCGCTGTGCCCAAATGCTGGAGCAGGAGCCTGATGCGCTGGTTGTGGGCGGCAGAAACTTCGACGGCAAGGATGTTCCCTTGAGAAGCCGTGTGGGCAACAAGCTGACAGCGGGTGTTTTCAGGTTTGTGTGCGGCATCAACATTAAAGATACACAGACAGGTCTGCGCGGAATCTCTGCGGAATTTGCAGAGATTTTGCTGGAGGTCTCCGGCGAAAGATTCGAGTTTGAGACAAATATGCTGCTGGAGAGCAAAAGGCGGGGCATAAGCATTGTGGAGATACCCATCGCCACCGTCTACATCGACGAAAACAAGACCTCCCATTTCAACCCCATAAGAGATTCCATAAACATTTATATGCTTATTTTTAAGTATATCTCTTCCTCGGTGATATCCTGGGCGGTGGATTTTGGACTGTTTGCGCTTTTGAGTTGGCTGTTGGCAGAAATTGAACCTCATTACGGTCTGCTCATTGCAACGGTCGCAGCAAGAGTGGTGTCGTCGCTTTGCAACTATGCCATAAACAAAAAGGTGGTTTTCCGCAACAACTCATCTGTTGCGGCAACAATGGCAAAATATTACACGGTTGCTGTGTTTCAGGCCGCTCTTTCCTATGGAGGAGTGTATCTGTTCACAGAGGTGTTGGGAATATATTCACTCATATCAAAGCTGGTGGTGGACCTGGTGCTGTTTTTGATCAGCTTTAAGGTGCAGCAGCTGTGGGTGTTTAAAAACGGCAAAAAGAAAAACGGTTAAATTACAAGGGAGTACAGTATGGCTGAAAACGAGACACTTTCGGGCTCTGTTAAAGAGACGGGAAGCTTTGAAAGTATAGAGCAGCTCATAAGCTATGCCAAAGTGGATGGGAAATTCCACATTGCAGAGGCAGAGGAAAAAAGTGAGCTGCCGGAAGATATTCAAAAACAGAAAAAGGAAAAGAGAAAACGCAGAAGAAGACGCTGGCTGCTTGCAATAGGCAGACTCTTTGTGCTGCTTTTGGTGCTGCTGCTCTCTGTTGCGGCACTGCTGCTTGGTGTTGTGGGAGTTATCTGCAAAGGTCCTTCCCCTGCAATGAGAGACAAGCTGGTGAGCACCATGATGGAGAATATTCGCGATCGCCCGACCCGAGACCGCTCTCCCGAACCAATGCCCGGGACAGGACATGCCGGACGGCCCCACAGCGGACGGATCGCCAGCGTCCCGGGGAACAGACGC
>JAFSHJ010000095.1 GCA_017440425.1 Oscillospiraceae bacterium
CTCACGGTGTCCTACGTGAGGATTGTTCTCCTTTTCTTCGCTCATAGCTACCGCCTTTATCAGTTCTGTTTCAGCATCATCTTTGCGCATTTATAGACATCGCCGCAGCCGAGAGTTATGACAAGGTCACCCTCTTCTGCATTTGCCATGGTGTATTCCGCCATCTCTTCAAAGGTGGGGAACCACACGCAGCCGTCTATTTTGTCGCAAAGGTCTTTTGCGTAAATGTTATAGGTGTTTTTCTCTCTCGAGCCCATTATCTCGGAGAGCACTACTCTGTCTGCAATGGAAAGCACCCTTGCAAAATCATCCAGCAGCATTGCCGTTCTGGAATAGGTGAAGGGCTGGAACACCGCCCACACCTTTTTAAAGCCAAGCTCCTTTGCCGCCTTGAGGGTGACCTCCACCTCTGCAGGGTGGTGAGCATAGTCATCCGCAATGGTGACACCGTTTTTGTGTCCCAAAATCTCGAAGCGTCTGTGGGCGCCGCGGAATTTTGCCAGTCCCTTAACTATCATTTCGGGTTCAACGCCCATCTCAAGCACAGCGGCGCAGGCTGCAACCGCATTGATTACGTTGTGTCTGCCCGGTATCTTCAATTCGATATCCGTGACCTTTTCGCCCTTGTGCATCAGCTCAAAGGCGGTGACCATTGCCTCTCCGCTTATGCGGACGCTGATGTTCTTCGGATAGTAGTCACAGCTGTCGTCCCAGCCAAAGAGCACGATGGGTCTCTCGATGCCTTCCAGCGCTTTTTTGGTGTTTTCATCGCTGCCGTTTGCCAGCACCATTCCCGTTGCCAGCTTTGCAAAGCGGTTGAATGATCTGATGGAATTTTCTATGCATTTGAAATACTCCATGTGGTCTGCATCTATGTTGAGTATCAGCGAGAGATAGGGGTGGAGCTTGAGGAAGGTATCCACAAACTCGCAGGCCTCGCACACCATATATTCGCTGCTGCCGGCTCTGCCGTTGCCGCCGATGGCATCCAGCTTGCCGCCGATGACCACGGTGGGATCCAGCGGTGTCTCCATAAGTATCTGCGTTATCATGGATGTGACGGTGGTTTTGCCGTGGGTGCCCGAAACGCATATTGCCTTTTCATAGTCTGCGCTGACCGCTCCCAGCAGCACGGAACGCTCCACCACGGGGATACCGCTGGCTCTTGCCGCAACAAGCTCCGGGTTGTCCGGCAGGATAGCGGCGGTGTGGACGATGAGATCTGCGCCTTCAAAGTTTTTGGGGTCGTGTCCCATATGGATGGTTATGCCCATTGCTCTTTCGGCATCAATGGTGTCGCCCTCGTTGTTATCCGAGCCGCTGATGATATATCCCTTGGAATGAAGTATCTGCACCAACGGATACATTCCCGATCCGCCGATGCCCATAAAATGTATTCTCTTTTTGCCTTTAAGCAGTTCCTTTGTAGAAATGTCGGTCATAATTGCCTCCGTAAAAGGAATATATGTCCGCACCTCTGCGGACAGGCGATGTTTATATTATTATAAAGCTTTTTTCCCAAAAAATAAATAGTTTTTTTAATTTTTAAGTGTAATGTCATACTTTATACATTAATTATGCCACGAATATTACCCTTTTTAACCGCAAATAATAGCTTTACAACAATTATTCGGAGGTTTTTTGCTTCGCCATGAACATTACAGATATACGCGTCAGAAAAATTTACGACGATCCCAGACTTAAAGCCCTTGTCTCCATAACCATCGGCGGCGATTTTGCGGTGCACGATATAAAGGTGATAAACGGTCCCGAGCGCATTTTTGTGGCCATGCCCAGCCGCAAGGATGAAAACGGCAGCTTCCGTGACATCGTCCATCCCATCTCCAAGGAATCACGGCAGCTGCTTGAAAATGCCGTGCTGGAGGCCTATCGGCAGCACACCGCCGATGCTCCCGGAACTGTTTCCGATCCTTAAATCACCGCCGTTTATTTTATCAAACGCTCCCTGCGGTTTCCACAGAGCGTCCTGCTCGTTTGCTTTGATCTGCGGTATCCGCCGCACCGCCCCATCCTCGCGCAAAGGGAGCTGTCACCGCAGGTGACTGAGGAATTTTGCCGTGCGAGCGGTAAATTCCTCAGACTTGCCTTTACGGCAAGTCTGCTCCCTTTGCGCGGATGGGCGGGCTTGAACCAGACCTCAGGCCGCAGCTGCAAAAGAATTTCACTCTGTGTGCGTTCCCATGGGGAGCGCTTGTTTTTTATTTACAGCAGCATCGGCTGCAGCTGCTGACCCTGCAGCGCAGCGGCCACGGTCTCCGCTGTTTTTGAGAAGTTGCAGACCACCGACGTTGGCTTTTTAACGGGATCATCCTGCCGAAGCGGCACGAAAAACACATTTTTGCAGTTCATCAGCTGCCCGATGTTCTTTGCCGATGCGGAGAGCGAATCGTTGCTGGATACGGCTATTATCAGCGGTTTGCCGTTGCGCAGGTTCGCCTTTGCCGCCATTGTAACTGCGGTGTCGGTGATGCCTCCCGCCAGCTTGCCAAGAGTGTTGCCGGTGCAGGGGATTATTACCAGCGCATCCAGCAGCTTTTTGGGACCGATGGGCTCTGCCGCCGCAATGTGGGTGATCACCTTTTTTCCGCTTATCCTTTCAAGACGGGCAAGGTGCTCCTCCGCTTTGCCGAAACGGGTGTCCGTGGCTGCCGCAAACTCCGACATTATGGGGAAGATATCGTATTCCTCCGCCAGCTGCTCTATCACCTCCAGCACCTTTGCAAAGGTGCAGAAAGAACCTGTCATTGCAATGCCGAGACGGATCTTTTTCTCCATTATTTCATCCTCCTCTCTGTTAAAATGTTAAGTACGGTGTCTTTTATGATATCTCCTGCGGTGATGGGTGCAACCTTGCCCGGCAGCGAAAGCGCCCACACTGTGCGCACTCCCAGCTGTTTTGCAGTTTCAAAATCCACGCCGCCCGGCTTGGATGCAAGGTCTATCACCAGACAGTCACTTTTCAGCGAGCGCAGGATATCCTCGGTGAATATCATTGCGGGAACGGTGTTGAAAAGCAGTTCGAAACCGCCTGCCTTTGCCGACAGCTCCGATATCTGCAGCGGCGCCATTCCCTCTGCCGCCGCTTCCGCCAGCACTCCCGCTCTTCTTGCCGCCACGCTCACATCGGCGCCCATTGCCTTGAGCAGCGCAGCCAGCCTTCTGCCCACCCTGCCGTAGCCTGCAACAAGACAGCGGCTGCCCCTGACTGTGGATGCCCGTTCTGCCATTGCGATCGCCACCGCACCCTCTGCCGTTGGGACGGCATTGAGCACCGCAAACTCCTCTCTTTTGGCATAATCCTCGGTGCAAACGCCTTTCTCCTCCGCCTTCTGCCTGAATTCTTCCGAAAGCATTCCGCCCGTTATCAGGCTGCCCTCTCCCGCAAAGCGGATGCAGTCATCCAGCGGTATCTCCCGTGTGCTCAGCATGGAGTTCACGGTTTTTCCGTCCAGCGTGGCTGGCAGCGGCAGAACGATCACATTGCTTTTGCCCAGCGCCTCCCGCATATCGTCGGTGCATATCAGCTGCTCCGATACATACACATCCAGATCGAAAAACAAGCCGTACACCGTATATCCCAACTCCGCCAGCCCATTGGCAAGCCTTGCCTGCCGAAGGTCTCCTCCCACCACCGAGAAGACCGGATTTTTCACAAGCTCTTTATTCATACCAACCTCCATTCTGCGCTGTTTTGCATATCTCCGCGCAGATATCAATATTATGGTATGTGGCACGGCAAAATAAGGTTCGCCGCAGGGTTGATTTTTGCGTTTTGGGAATGGTATAATAAAAGAATAATATGTTTGCAAAAGGGCTGAAACGGATGATGCACAACGACATTCTGAACATTATTGCGGAAAAATATCCCTCCATGTCAAAAGGACACCGCAGCATTGCCAACTACATAACCGAAAACTACAACAAGGCTGCATTTATGACTGCCGCAAAGCTGGCTGAAGCTGTGGGAATAAGCGAATCCACCGTTGTGCGTTTTTCCTATGAGCTGGGCTGCGACGGATATCCCAAGCTGCAGAAGGCACTTCAGGACCTTGCACGCAGCCGCCTCACCTCGGTGCAGCGCATCGAGCTGGTTGAGGAAAACTGGAACAACACCGACATTTTGAAAAAGGTGGTCGGCACAGATATCGACAACCTGCGCCACGCCCTTGAAAACATCTCTCAGGAGGAGTTTGAAAAGGCCGCCCAGATAATAGCCAACGCAAAAAACATCTATATAATGGGTGCGCTGGCATCCTCCTCTCTGGCATCCTTTATGGCATATTATTTCAACCACATTTTCGGCAACGTCAAAAACATCAACTCCGGCAGCGTGGGGGATTCCTTTGAGCAGCTTCTGCGCATCGGTCCGGATGACGTGCTCATCGGCATAACCTTCCCGAGATATGCCCAGCGCACCGTCAAAGCCGCCAAATATGCCTATGAATGCGGCGCACACATCGTCTCCATAACCGATTCTCCCGCATCTCCCATGGTCAAATATTCCGATGCGGCGCTGTTTGCCCGCAGCAACATGGCATCCTTTGTGGATTCCCTTGTTGCACCGCTGAGCATCATCACCGCACTTATCGTTGCGGTGGGTCTGCTCCACGAGGATGACATCTCCGAGACCTTCTACAAGCTTGAACGCATCTGGGAGGAATACAACGTATACCAACAGGAGGACGAAATTGAATAACCAAACCTTAAACTTCGATGTTGTTGTAATTGGTGCAGGCGCCGCAGGCTGTGTTGCCGCAGGCACCGCTGCTCTTTACGGCAAGACCGTCTGCCTGCTGGAACGCAACGACCGCCCTGCCAGAAAGGTTGGCATCACCGGCAAGGGACGCTGCAACGTCACCAACAACTGTCCC
The DNA here is from genome assembly GCA_017440425.1 of Oscillospiraceae bacterium. Classification (GTDB taxonomy): domain Bacteria; phylum Bacillota; class Clostridia; order Oscillospirales; family Ruminococcaceae; genus SIG526. The sequence goes on from JAFSHJ010000095.1 coordinate 4,893, forward strand.
CCTGCCGAATTTATCACCAACGTGCGTGAGGGCGGACGTTTTCTGCAATCTGTGCTCTACCGTTTCCCTCCCGAATATGTGATGAACTTTTTTGAGGAGCAGGGAGTGCCCCTCAAAACCGAAAGGGGCAACCGTGTTTTCCCCGTCTCCGACAAGGCCATCGACATTGTGGATGCCCTTGTCCGCTACGCAAAGCGTTCGGGAGCAAAAATCATCAAGGGACGTGCCCTTTCCTTTGATATGACCGACGGATATGTCTCTGCCGTCATCTGTCAGGACGGCACAAGGATAAACTGCGGTTCTGTGATAGTTGCCACCGGCGGTCTCAGCTATCCCGCCACCGGCTCCACCGGCGACGGCTACGCACTCGCTCTGCAGGCGGGACACACCCTTATTACCCCCCGCCCCACGCTGGTGCCCCTCATCACCAAACCTGCCTATCCCGATCTTTCGGGACTCTCTCTCAAAAACGTGCGGCTCTCCATGACCGACACGGACAGCGGCAAGACCCTTTTCTCCGATATGGGCGAGCTGCTGTTCACCCACTTCGGTGTCTCCGGTCCCCTCATCCTCACCGCCAGCGGCTCCATGTCCAAAGCGCCCGACCGATACCGCCTCGACCTCGACCTTAAACCGGGACTGGACCGAGAAATGCTGGATGCCCGTGTGCTGCGGGATCTCAAGGAATTTTCGGGACGCAAAATTGTAAATTCTTTGGGCAAGCTGTTGCCAAAAGCGCTGATTTTGCCTATAATTAACTTATGTGATATCTCTCCCGACACAAAGGTGGATCAGATCACCCGTGAGCAGCGGCTGAAGCTTGTGGAACAGCTCAAATGCTTCTCGCTCTATCCCACCGCTTTCCGCTCCATAGACGAAGCGGTGGTCACCGCAGGCGGAGTTTCCACCAAGGAGCTGGAACCCAAGACCATGCGCTCCAAGCTGGTGGACAACCTCTATTTTGCAGGCGAGGTCATCGACTGCGATGCCAAAACCGGCGGCTTCAACCTTCAAATAGCTTTCTCAACCGGCTTTGCCGCAGGTGAGGCAAACCAATAACATAATTTTAAGAGGTACTTACTATGCTTTCCATTGCAATAGACGGCCCCTCCGGAGCCGGAAAAAGCACCATCTCCCGTCTGGTCTCCCAAAAGATAGGTTTTATCTATGTGGACACCGGCGCACTCTACCGCACCATCGCACTCTATATGCTGGAAAACGGCATTGACACTGCCGACGGAGATGCCGTGACCGCAAACCTCGGCAGCATCAGCATCGAGACCAAACACATCGACGGAATGCAGAGAATGTTCCTGAACGGACGTGACGTCTCCGACGATATCCGCCGCCCGGAGCTCTCGCTGCTGGCCTCCGCTGTCTCCGCAATTCCCTCTGTCAGGGCATTTCTGCTGGAGACCCAGCGTGATTTTGCCAGAAAAAACAACGTGATAATGGACGGACGGGACATCGGCACCACCGTTTTGCCTGATGCCGACCTGAAGATATATCTCACCGCCACCGCCGAGGACAGAGCCAACCGCCGCTATCTTGAACAGAAAGAAAAAGGCTTTGACGTGGATTACGATTCCATTCTGGCCGACATAAACAAGCGGGATTACAACGATTCTCACCGTGCCGTTTCTCCGCTGACAAAAGCCCCCGATGCCGTCCTCGTGGATACCACCGGCAACGAGCTTGAGAAATCCATCCGCATTCTGCACGAGCTCATCATCTCCGAGCTTAAACTTGAAAAATAACAAAATTACTTTTGAAGGGAGCTTTTAAGGATAAGTTTATCCTGTTTTCCTGCCATGTCTTTCTATAATTTTTGCAAGGCTGTTGCCAAATTCGCACTCACCTGCTATTACAAGGTGGAATACATAAACATTGAGAATGTTCCCGATCGCGGCTTTTTGATGTGCTGCAACCACGTCTCGCTGATAGACCCCATTATTGCCGTTATGGGACTTAAGCGTCCTTTCAGGTTCATGGCAAAGGCAGAGCTTTTCAAAAAACCGCTGCTGGGTTGGCTGGTTAAAACTTTGGGCGCTTTCCCCGTTGAAAAAGGCACCGGCGATATGACCCCCATCAACACCTCCATCGAGATCATCAACGGCGGCGGCAACCTGCTCATCTTCCCCGAGGGCACCCGCTCCAAAACAGGCGAGCTGCTCCGTCCCCGCTCCGGCGCATCCCTTGTTGCCCTTAAAACCGGCGCAGACATTCTGCCCGTGGCAATAAAATATGAAAACAAGAAAAAATTCCGCTCCAGGCTGTATGTGAGCTACGGCGAGATCATTCCCAATGCGGAACTTGGGCTGGAGGAAAACAACCTCCGCTCTCTGCACACCTCCTCCAAACATATTATGGAGAAGATCCGCATACTTTGGGAAGGATGCACCTTTGAAAAATAAACCCACATTAAGGATTGATGCCCGATGATAACCGTTGCCAAAAACGCAGGCTTCTGCTTTGGTGTTAAAAGAGCCGTGGATATGGTTTTTGATCTCACCGAAAAGGGAGAGAATATAGCCACCCTCGGCGAGATAATACATAATCCGCAGATAAACGCACAGCTCAGCGAAAAGGGCGTGCGCATTGCAAATTCTCCCGCAGACGTGGCGGATGCGGACACCACCATAGTGGTACGCTCCCACGGAGTTGCCAAAAGCGTTATGGAAGATATTGCCGCAAGAGGCTTTAAGTGCATTGACGCCACCTGCCCCTTTGTGAAAAAAATACACCACATCGTGGAGACCGCATCCGCAGAAAACAAAACCGTGCTCATTGCCGGCGACTGCGACCATCCCGAAGTGCAGGGCATTATCGGATACTGCAGCGGAGAGTGGTTTTCCTTCAAAACCGTTTCCGAACTCCGTGAACTGCTGGATTCTGGTGCAATAAATTTGTTAAAAAAAGCAATAATTGTGGCTCAAACCACATTTAATATGACAGAATGGGAAAAGTGTACTTTTCTCATCAAAAAACTATGTACAAACGTCGAAATTTTTGATACAATATGTAGTGCGACTGATATTCGGCAAAAAGAAGCTGCCGAGCTTGCCCAACAGGTTGAAGCAATGATCGTTGTTGGGGGCAGACACAGCTCCAATACTGCCAAGCTTCGCGACATATGTGACGAATTTTGCCCGACGTTTCTAATTGAATCGGCCGCAGAGCTGAAAGACCTGGAGCTTAAGGGCTACCAAAAAATTGGTGTCACTGCCGGCGCATCGACCCCGGCTCTTATAATTAAGGAGGTACAAACAACCATGGCTGAAATTCTTGAAAACAACACCGAAGAGGTTAGCTTTGAGGAGTTGCTGAATCAGACTTTCAAAAGTACATATACGGGGGAGAAGGTGATAGGCATCGTAACAGGCATTGCACCGACAGAAGTTTCTGTTGAAATCGGTACAAAACACACCGGATACATTCCGCTTCACGAACTGACTGACGATCCTTCACTCAAACCCGAAGATATTGTACAGGTCGGTCAGACTCTCAATCTCAAAGTTCTCCGCGTAAACGACGTTGAAGGTACAATGGTACTTTCCAAGAGACAGATCGACTCCGAAGCAAATCTTGAACGTGTTCTCAATGCTGCCGAAACCGGCGAGATCTTTGAAGGCACTGTTGTTGATGTTGTTAAGGGCGGCGTTATCACCACTTACAACGGCGTACGCGTTTTCATTCCTGCTTCTCAGGCTACTCTCAACAAGACCGATAGCCTCGAAGCCCTTCTCAAGCAGAAGGTTCGCTTTAAGATCCTTGAAGCTAACGCACAGCGCAAGCGTGCTGTCGGCTCCATCCGCAGCGTTCTCCTCGAAGAGCGCCGTGCTGCTACCGCTAAATTCTGGGAAGACATCAAAGTTGGCGATGTTTTCAACGGTACTGTTAAATCCCTCACTTCCTACGGTGCTTTCGTAGACCTCGGCGGCGTTGACGGTATGGTCCACATTTCCGAGCTCTCCTGGCAGCGCATCAAGCATCCCTCCGACGTTGTTAAGGTTGGCGATGTTCTCGAAGTTTACGTTAAGGATCTTGATCCCGAGAACAAGAAGATCTCTCTCGGCTACATGAAGACTTCCGACAATCCTTGGGAGATCCTCCGCGAGCAGTATCCCGTTGATACCGTTGTTAAGGTTAAGATCGTTTCCATCACAACCTTCGGCGCATTTGCTCAGATCATCCCCGGCATTGACGGTCTCATCCACATCTCCCAGCTCTCCAACGAGCGCGTTGCAAAGCCCGCTGACGTTC
>JAFSHJ010000096.1 GCA_017440425.1 Oscillospiraceae bacterium
GTGTCAACATCGTTGCCCGCGGCGAGGCTGTTTTTGACCGCTTTGACAAGGAAGTTTCCATCCGTCCCAACGATATCTGCACCGTCAAGGTGCGTCAGCGTGAGGATACGGCTGCGGAAAAGAGGGTGGAGCTCCATCTCCACAGCACAATGTCCATGAAGGACGGCATCACACCCATTGATAAATACATAAAGCAGGCCCACAAGTGGGGACACAAGGCAATTGCTGTCACCGACCACGGTGTTGTGCAGGCATATCCCGATGCGGCAAATGCTGTCAATAAGATACGCAAGAGCGGCGGAGAAATGAAAATTATCTACGGAATAGAATCCTATTTTGTGGATGATATGATACCGTGCGCCGAGCTTGGCGACACACAGCTGCCTCTCGATGGCGAGATGATTGTTTTCGATCTTGAAACAACGGGTCTCTCTGCCGCAAAAGAACGCATTATCGAGATAGGCGCCGTAAAAATTGCAGGCGGCGAGATATTGGGTTCCTTCAACACCTTTGTGGATCCCGAAAAGAGCATATCTCCCGAAATTGTCAAACTGACGGGAATTGACGACAGAATGGTTGCAGGCGCTCCCAAAGAGGCGGAGGCGCTGGAAAAATTCTTTGAATTTTGCGGCGACAGAGTGCTCATTGCCCACAATGCACCCTTTGATGTGGGTTTCCTCAAGGCTGCGGTAAAGCGCCTTGGAATAGAGCGTGAATTTAAATATATCGACACCCTTCCCATGTGCAGAACGGTTTACCCCGAGCTGAAAAAATATCGCCTCGGCGACATGGTGAAGTATTTTGACCTGCCCGAATTTGACAGCCACCGTGCCGATGCAGATGCAGGTGCTCTGGCAGGAGTTTATTTCAAACTCTGCGAAGAACTGACAGAACGAAAAATAGACGATATCTCCAAGATAAACACAGGTCTTGCAGGCGGCGACCCCAAAAAGCTCAAGCCCTATCATCAGATACTTATTGCAAAGAACTTTGTGGGACTTAAAAACCTCTATAAGCTCATCTCCGCATCCAACCTCAAATATTTCTCCCGCACTCCCCGCATTCCCAAAAGCGAGCTGATCAAGCTGCGCGAGGGCATCATCGTGGGCAGCGCCTGCGAGAGCGGACAGCTTTTCCGTGCCATCGTGGACGGCAAGCCCTGGAACGAGCTGAAAGAGATGGCAAAGTTCTACGATTTTCTGGAGATACAGCCGCTTGGCAACAATATGTTCATGCTCCGCAAGGGAGAGGTGAACAGCGAGGAAGAACTGCGGGAATTCAACCGTACCATCGTCAAGCTGGGCGATGAGCTGGGCATCCCCGTTGTTGCAACCGGCGACGTGCACTTTATGAACGCAGAGGACAGCGTCTACCGTGCCATCATTATGGCGGCAAGTGGCTTTGACGATGCGGACGATCAGGCGCCCCTCTATTTTAAAACCACCGACGAAATGTTGGAGGAATTCTCCTATCTGGGCGAGGATAAGGCATACGAGGTGGTCATCAAAAACACCAATATGATCGCGGATATGGTGGAGAACATCCAGCCCATCCCCGACGGCACCTTCACACCCTCCATCGACGGTGCTGAGGAGCAGCTGCAGAAGATATCCTGGGATAAGATACACTCCGTCTACGGCGAAAACCCGCCGGAGATAGTCAGCAAACGCCTTGAACGTGAGCTGGATTCTATCATCAAGCACGGCTTTGCGGTTATGTATATCATTGCACAGAAGCTGGTTTGGAAATCGGAAGAGGACGGCTACCACGTGGGTTCCCGTGGTTCGGTAGGTTCGTCCTTTGTTGCGTTTGCCACCGGCATTTCGGAGGTAAACCCGCTGGAACCTCACTATGTTTGCCCAAAATGTAAGTTCTGCGAGTTCACCGACGATGACGGTGAGGGCGGCGTGGTGGATTCGGGCTTTGATCTGCCCGCAAAAAATTGCCCCAACTGCGGCACGCCCCTCAACCGTGACGGTCACACCATCCCCTTTGAAACGTTCCTTGGATTCAACGGCGACAAAGAGCCGGATATCGACCTCAACTTCTCGGGTGAATATCAGTCACGGGCACACAAATATACAGAAGAGCTGTTCGGCGCATCCCACGTTTTCAAGGCAGGCACGATAGCCACCATTGCAGAGAAGACCGCCTACGGCTACGTTAAAAAGTATCTCGAAGAGCGGGACAGAACAGTCCACCGTGCAGAAGAGCTGCGTCTTGCCCTTGGCTGCACAGGTATCAAACGTACAACGGGACAGCACCCTGGCGGAATGGTCGTTGTTCCCGCACAGTATGAGATAGAAGATTTCACCCCGGTGCAGCACCCCGCCGAAAAAGACGGCTCGGATGTTACCACCACCCACTTCGACTTCAACTCCATGCACGACACGCTGTTGAAGCTGGATATTCTGGGACACGATGTTCCCACACTGTATAAATATCTGGAAGACTTCACCGGCATCCCCGTAAACGATGTTTCCATGAGTGATCAGGGCGTTATCAGCCTTTTCACCTCTCCCGAGGCGATGGGCATCACCGAAGAGGATATCGACTGCAACACGGGAAGCCTTGCCCTGCCCGAGATGGGCACACCCTTTGTCCGACAGATGTTGGTGCAGTGTAAACCCCGAAGATTTTCCGACCTGCTTCAGATATCGGGACTTTCCCACGGCACCGACGTTTGGCTGGGCAATGCTCAGGATCTCATAGCCGATGGCATCTGCGATATCAAAAGCGTTGTAGGTACCCGTGACAGTATCATGGTTTATCTTATGCGATGCGGTCTGGATCCGCTGGATTCCTTCAAGATAATGGAGACTGTCCGTAAAAAGAACAAAAATCTCTCTCCCGAACAGGAGCAGAGTATGAGGGATAAGGGTGTACCCGAATGGTACATCGAATCCTGCCGAAAGATACAGTATCTCTTCCCGAAAGCCCACGCAGCGGCATATGTTACAGCCGCAATACGTCTCGGCTGGTATAAGCTGCATCAGCCTTTGGCATTCTATGCGGCATTCTTCACCGTCCGCGGCGAAGCCATCGACGCAGATGCGGCGGTGAGAGGTCCTGCCGTTGTCAAAGCCAAAATGGCGGAGATAAAGGCAAAGGGCAACGACCGCACCGCCCAGGACGAAGATTGCTACACCCTTCTTCAGGTTGTGGGTGAGATGCTGGCACGCGGCTTCAAGTTCCTGCCTGTCGATATGTACAAATCCCACGCAGTCACCTATCTCATCGAGGACGGTATGATACGTCTGCCCTTCGCATCGCTGAAAGGCCTGGGCGAAAGCGCCGCAAGAGCACTTCAGGAGGCTGGAAAGCAGGGCGAATATGTCTCTATAGACGAGATAATGCAGCGGGCAGGCGTTGGCAAGGGCGTCATCGAAACGCTGAAAAATGCAGGCGCCTTGGACGGTATGCCCGAAACCGCACAGCTTTCGCTGTTTTAACGGCAAAAAGCTCGGTATATAATATAGTTTATCACGGTAATACGGTAAACATTGGTGCAAGTATACAAAAAAACTGCGCAGTATTGACATTGTGAGTTTTTGATGGTACTATATTATCATATTAGCGTATTAGCACAGTAAAGCGAGGTCAATATGAGACGTTACGATAAGATCACACCGGACGGTGCAAAAGATAAGTTGTTTGAACAGTGCGAGGTTCGCCGCGAGGTGCTTTCCGCCCTCTCCCTGCTGTTTGAGGGCAGAGCCTACCGCGAGGTAATAACCCCCGGCTTTGAATTTTACGATGTATTCGATTCCAGCTCCAACAACTATTTTCCGCAGGAAAATATGTATAAGCTCACCGATCTGAAGGGACGCATGCTGGTTGCCCGTCCCGATTCCACCGTGCCCATTGCAAGGGTGGTTGCCACAAGGCTCCGCGGTCACAGCCTGCCCATAAGACTCTATTATTCTCAGGATGTCTACAGAATGGTCTCCGGCTCCAACGGCAGAAGCGGTGAGATAATGCAGGCGGGCGTTGAGCTCATCGGCAGCAGCAGCGCAAAATCCGATCTCGAGGTGCTCTCCCTTGCGGCAGAAGCACTCAAATGCTGCAGAATTGCGGATTTCCGCATTGAGATAGGTCACATCGGCATCTATAAATATCTCATCAACAGCCTCAACTGCAGCGATGAGCAGAGAGAAGCCATCCGCAGCTGCATCGAATCCAAAAACTATGCCGCTTTGGGCGACCTGCTCAAAGAATTTGATTCTCCTGCGGCAAAGGCACTTGGTCAGCTGCCCAGAATGTTCGGCGGCGCAGAGGTGTTTGAAGAGGCTGCAGAGCTTTTCCGTGATTTTGAAGACGGCGAGCTGGATGAGATCCTTAAATATCTTGAGTTTGTCTATTCCTCCCTTCAGCGCTGCGGACTTGAGAGCAAGCTGATGGTGGATTTCGGTCTTGTCAACCAGGCAGATTACTACACCGGCATCATCTTCCATGGCTACATCAAGGGCGCAGGCGAGCCGGTGGTCTCCGGCGGACGTTACGACGGACTTATCAAAGATTTCGGAGAAAATCTCCCCGCAACCGGCTTTGGTATAAACGTAGACCTCATTACAGCGGCACTTCTGCAGAGCGGACTTTACAACGCAGAAAAGAAGAAGGTGCTGGTCTTCTGCGAAGCAGAGGCTGTTTCCAGCGCATTTTCCTATATAAACGCACTTTCCCAAAGCGGTGTGGCGGCAGAATTCTGCACATTCGACACCTTGGAAGAGACCGAGAGCTATGCGGTATCGGTTGGTGCGGATAAAATTTGCGTCGTCACAGCAGACGATGTCAGGATGATCACTGTCGGAGGAAAAGCTGATGAGTAAGCTTAGAATAGCATTGACAAAGGGCAGACTGGAGAACAAAACCGTTGAGCTTTTTGAAAAAATGGGGCTGGATTGCTCCGCAATAAGAAACAAAGGCCGCAGCCTCATTCTGCACATTCCGGAGCCGGATATCGACGTTGTTCTGGCAAAGGCGGCGGATGTTATAACCTATGTTGAGAGCGGAGTCTGTGATATGGGCGTTGTGGGCAAGGATACCATTCAGGAATGCGGCAGCTCCTTCTATGAGGTGCTGGATCTCGGTTTTGGACGCTGCAAGTTTGCACTGGCAGTTCCCGCAGGCAGCGATTTCTACGGCGGCTACGGCACAAAGTGCATCGCCACAAAATATCCCAAGGTGGCAAGAAGCTATTTTGAGAGCAAAGGCATGGATATCGATGTTGTAAAGATCGAAGGCTCGGTGGAGCTGGCTCCGCTGCTCGGTCTGGCAGACGGCATAGTGGATATCGTTGAGACAGGACGAACCCTTAAAGAAAACGGTCTTGAAATTGCCGAATATGTAAGCGATATCTCCGCAAGACTTATCGTCAACGTGGCAAGCCTCAAGCTTAAAAAGAACGATATAGAGAATTTTGTTGAGAGGATTGAGAGGTGTCTGTGATGATCGAGATAAACCGTGCAAAGGCAGACGGCATTGTTGAGAGAGAACTGCTTGCCCAGCTCCGTGAGCGCGGCGAGGAGACCAATGCCATCGTCACCCAGCGTGTCACAGAGATTTTGGCAACAGTTAAACAGAACGGCGATGCCGCTCTGTTTGATTATACAAAGCGTTTTGACGGCGTTGAGCTGGAGTGCCTTGAGGTGCCCCGTGAAGAGATAAACGATGCCCTCACCAATGCAGACAGCCGTTTCACCGATGCGCTGCTCAATGCGCTGGAGAACATCTCCAACTTCCACAACCGCCAAAAACACCAGAGCTTCATCGATGCCCGCCCCGACGGCACCATCCTCGGTCAGCGTGTGAGAGGACTCAAGCGCGTGGGTCTTTACGTCCCCGGCGGAAGAGCAGCCTATCCCTCCTCTGTGCTGATGAATGCAGTCCCCGCAAAAATTGCAGGGGTCGAGGAGCTTATAATGGTGACTCCTCCCTCCAAGAACGGCAAGGCAAACCCGGATATTCTTGCCGCTGCCGCCATTGCAGGCGTGGACAGAGTTTTCCTTGTGGGCGGAGCACAGGCAGTTGCAGCCCTCACCTACGGCACCGAATCCATTCCCAAGGTGGACAAGATAGTGGGACCCGGCAATATCTATGTTGCAACAGCAAAGCGCCTTGTCTACGGCAACGTGGATATCGATATGATTGCAGGTCCCAGCGAGATACTTGTGCTGGCAGACAGCACCGCAGACCCCGCTTATCTCGCCGCCGACCTCATGAGCCAGGCAGAGCACGATCCCCTTGCTGCCTCCATTCTGCTCACCACAGACGAAAACATTGCGGAGCAGACCCTTGCGGAGGTTGAAAGACAGATGCAGAAGCTCTCCCGTAAAGATATAATCGAAAAATCCCTGAAGGATTGCGGCGCAGTCATTGTCTGCAGAAGCCTTGACGAGATGGTGGATATCGCCAACGAGATCGCTCCCGAGCACATTGAGCTCATGGTGGAAAATCCCATGGGTCTGCTGGGCAGAATCGACAACGCAGGCTCCATCTTCCTGGGCAAATATTCCCCCGAACCCCTGGGCGATTATTACGCAGGACCTAACCACGTGCTTCCCACCAGCGGCACGGCAAGATTTTTCTCCCCCCTCTCGGTGGATAGCTTTGTAAAGCGCTCCAGCTTCATCAGCTACACCCGTGAGGCGCTTGCGGAAGCCTGCGGAGACATCACCGTTATTGCAGAGCGCGAGGGACTCACAGCCCACGCAAACTCCATTACGGTGAGATTTGAAAAAGAATAAAGTTATTTTAAATTGGAATTTCGGGCAGGAGATATCTTTGCCCGTTTCCGCTTTTAAGAAAAAAGGATAAAAACAAAAGGTGTGGTCAAAATGTACAAGTTGCCTGAGAAGATCAGCTCTTTCAAGCCCTATGATCCCATAACCGGCGACTATAAAATACGTCTCGATGCAAACGAGAGCTTTGTGAACATAGACGATTATATTGAGGGCGGAATTGCGGGAGTTGCCTCCAAAGTGGCATATAACCGCTATCCCGATGCCGCCGCAGCCGAGCTTTGCAAAACCATCGGCGAATGCTTCGGTGTGAGCGAGCGCTATGTCACCACAGGCAACGGCTCCGATGAGCTCATCTCCATCATAACCTCCGCATTGCTTGCAAAGGGTCAGACAGTGCTCACCTGCGAGCCGGATTTCTCCATGTACCGCTTCTATCCCGCAGTTTACGAGCTGGGCGTTGAGTCTGTGCAGAAAAACGACGAGCTGGAAATTGAAGTGGACGCCCTCATTGCAAAAGCCAACGAGATAAATGCGGGAATGGTCATCTTCTCCAACCCCTGCAATCCCACCTCCACCGGCATCAGCAGGGAAGAGGTGCTGCGCATAGTGGAAAATGCCCCCGGTCTTGTGGTGGTGGATGAGGCATATATGGATTTCTGGGATCAGTCAATCCTCGACGTTGCCTCAAATTACGATAACCTCATCGTGCTCAAAACCTGCTCCAAGGCGCTGGGCTGTGCCGCAATGAGAATTGGTTTTGCCGTTGCGGGCGAGAAGATAACCGATGCTCTGCGTGCGGTAAAATCCCCCTACAACACCGACAGCTTCTCCCAGGCGCTGGCAACTGCGCTGCTCTCCCAAAAGGGCATCGTGCAGCAGCTCTCGGGACTTATGATAGATTCCCGCAAGGAGCTCTATGCGGAAATTGTTAAACTGGCAGAGAAAAAGAGCGATATTATCAAGGTCTATCCTTCCAAAACAAACTTCGTCTTCATGAAGATGAAGGACAGCAGATCCGTTCACCAAAAGCTGCTGGACCGCTCCATTGCGGTGCGCTGCTTTGACGGATATCTGAGAATAACCGCAGGCACAGCCGAGGAAAATGCGGCTGTCATCAAAGAATTAAGCGATATTTTAGAGTAAGATTCGGAGGGTGAAAGATGAGAACCGCTGAAATAAACAGAAAAACCAACGAGACAGATATAAAAATGACACTCAGCCTTGAGGGTGGAGACAGAAAGATATCCACAGGCATCGGCTTTTTCGACCATATGCTGACAGCCTTTGCCGTACACGGCGGCTTCGGTCTTGAGCTCGATGTGAAGGGAGACCTTGAGGTGGATTGCCACCACACAATTGAAGATGTGGGCATTGTGCTGGGCAAAGCCATTGCGGAAGCCGTTGGCGACAAACGGGGCATCGCCCGTTTCGGAAGCTGTCTGCTCCCCATGGATGAGAGTTTGGCAGAGTGTGTGCTGGATATCAGCGGCAGACCCTATTTCGTCATCAATGCACCGGAGACTTTGCAGTTTGGCAGCGTCGGCAAATTCGATTGCTGCATGGCAGAGGAGTTTTTCCGTGCGGTGGCAATGAACTCCGGTCTCACCCTGCACCTCAACATCCGCTACGGACGCAACGCTCACCACATGATAGAGGCTATGTTCAAGGCCTTTGCAAGAGCACTTAAGCAGGCGGTCGAGATAAAAGGCAGTGAGATACTCTCCTCGAAAGGAACATTGTAAATGATTGCAGTAATAGATTACGGAGCCGGAAACATCTTCAGCATCGTCAATGCGCTGGAATATATCGGCTGCGAGAGCGTGCTCACCTCCGACAAAGCGGTGATAGAGCAGGCTGACAAGATAATCCTCCCCGGCGTGGGCGCTTTCCCCGATGCAATGAAAAAGCTGGAGCGCTCCGGTCTGGTGGAAACCATCAAGGTGCAGGCAAAACAGAAGCCGTTCCTCGGCATCTGCCTTGGAATGCAGCTGCTGTTTGAAAAAGGCTTTGAGTTTGAAGAGACGGACGGTCTCGGACTTATCCCCGGTGAGGTACGCAGGCTGGAGACAAACGGACTCAAGGTTCCCCATATGGGCTGGAACAGCGTTAAGATAGAAAATCCCTGCGCACTCACAGAGGGAATGAAGGATGGAGATATGGTCTATTTCGTCCACTCCTATGCGGCTGTTACAGAGGATAAATACATTGCGCTCTCAAGTGACTACGGCGGCAGATTCCCTGCCCTTGTTCACGAGGGAACGGTTTACGGCGCACAGTTCCACCCCGAAAAGAGCGGAAACGTGGGACTTGGAATACTCAAAAACTTTGCTGCGCTTTAAGTTTTCCACAAGCCGCGGCAGAAAAGTGAAAAAACTTTAAGGAGTGACTTACCGGTGATAATTTTTCCGGCAATAGATATAAAGGGCGGCGAGTGCGTGCGCCTTTACAAAGGAGACTACGCCACAGCCCACAAGGTTGCGGAAAACCCAATGGACACAGCCGACAGCTTTAAGGCGGCGGGTGCACAGTGGGTGCATATGGTTGACCTGGACGGCGCAAAGAGCGGCAACACCGAAAATGCGGAGATATTCATCTCCGTTGCAAAAAAATCGGGGCTGTTGGTGGAGCTGGGCGGCGGTATCCGCAACATGAACACAGTTGAAAGCTATCTCGAGGCGGGCATTTCCCGCATTATCCTTGGTTCTGCGGCGGTCAGAGACCCGGATTTCGTCAAAGAAGCGGTGAAGAAATATGCCGAAAAGATCGCTGTCGGCATTGATGCGAGAAACGGTTTCGTCTCTGCGGACGGCTGGACAAAGGACAGCGACATCGATTACATTACAATGGCAAAGAAGATGGAAGAGATCGGCGTTAAGACCATCATCTTCACCGATATATCCAAGGACGGAATGCTCTCCGGACCGAACCTTGAACAGCTGGATAACATAAATAAGGCCGTCAGCTGCGACATTACAGCCAGCGGCGGTATAAAGGATATAGGAGACATCAAGGCGCTGACAGAGATGGGGCTTTACGGCGCCATCTGCGGAAAATCCATCTACAGCGGCACCCTTTCGCTCAAAGAGGCGATCGGGGTCTCCGCAAGATAAATCGGATAGGGAAGGGCTAATATGCTTGCAAAAAGAATAATCCCCTGCCTTGACGTGCGTGACGGCAAGGTGGTAAAGGGCATAAACTTTGTTGGAATAAAAGAAGTGGGAGATCCCGTTGAGTGCGCCATTGCGTACGATAAGCAGGGTGCGGACGAGATAACCTTTTTGGATATAACAGCATCCCACGAGGGAAGGGGCACAATGATCGACGTGGTGCGCCGCACCGCAAAAAACGTGTTCGTGCCGCTGACCGTCGGCGGCGGTATCCGCAGCGTGGAGGATATGCACGACCTGCTGAGAGCGGGTGCGGACAAAATATCCATGAACTCCATGGCGATAAAGCAGCCTGAGCTGATAACCGCAGGTGCGGACAGATTCGGCAGCCAGTGCATCGTTGTTGCCATCGATGCCCGCAGAAACGAAAACGGCGGCTTCAACGTGTTCATCCACGGCGGAAGAATAGATACCGGCATCGACGCTCTTTGGTGGGCGCAGGAGGTGGAACGTCTGGGCGCAGGCGAGATACTGCTCACATCCATGGATGCGGACGGCACAAAGAACGGCTTTGACATTGAACTCACCGTAAAGGTCACCGAAAAGGCGGGCATCCCCGTTATCGCATCGGGCGGCTGCGGCTGTCTTGAGCATTTTGCGGAGGTTTTCCAAAAGAGCAACGCAGATGCGGCTCTTGCGGCATCGCTGTTCCATTACGGCGAGCTGACGGTGGGTCAGGTCAAGGAATACATCAGCGCGCAGGGCATCCCCGCAAGAATATAACGGAGGAACGAAGATGACTTTACAAGATTATGATATTTCCGCACTTTTTGTGAAATCCGAGCTGGTTCCCACCATCGTGCAGGAAAAGGGCACGGGTGAGGTGCTGATGCTGGCATATATGAACAGAGAGAGCCTTGAGCTCACCCTCAAAACCGGCTACACCTGGTTTTACAGCAGATCTCGTCAGGAGCTTTGGAACAAGGGCGCAACATCGGGACATCTGCAGAAGGTGGTCTCCATCTCCGCAGATTGCGACGACGATACCCTTTTGGTCATAGCGGAGCAGACGGGCGCAGCCTGCCACACGGGCAGCCACAGCTGTTTCTTTAAAAAGGTTTGCGAAGAATAAATTGAAGATATATTTTGAGAAAGGATAACGAAAATGAAAGACGCACTTTCCGAACTCTATGATGTAGTTGTAGAACGCAAAAACGAGAAGCAGGAGGGCTCCTACACCTGCTATCTCTTTGAAAAAGGCATTGACAAAATTCTGAAAAAATGCGGAGAGGAGTGCTCCGAGGTCATCATTGCCGCCAAAAACGGCATCAACGAGGACACCGCAAACGAGATCTGCGATCTCATCTATCACCTCACCGTGCTGATGGTGGAGCAGGGCATCTCCATTGACGAGATAAACAATATTCTCTATGAGAGAAGCAAAAAGACCGGAAACCTTAAAACATTCCATCAGGTGGATAAAAACAGCTGATAACAGCAACATTTTAACGAAACGGAGGGATTGGAGTGGCACGGTTTCAAAGACCCGCAATGGTTGTGTTTTCACCCGAGAGAACGCTTTTCAAGCCCATAAAAGAGGATATCAGGGAAGGTGTCAAGGCTGTGGCTGCAGCGGTGGCGCAGGAGGGATTCTACTGCGATACCGACAAGCTCTGCGCAGAATTTGCGGCGGTGGCATCGGAATTTTGGCTCAAAAGAGAATACCGTCCCAAATCCCGCGTTTCCTCCGAGATGATATGGAAATATCTGATCGCGCTGTTTGAGATCGACACAAAGAAAAATCCCGCCCAGCTGGACAGAATTTTCTCCGAGGCGGCCTGCCGTTTCCAACCCGTTGACGGCGCAGGAGATATCCTTGAGCTGCTCTCCAACTGCCTTGTGCGCACCGCCGTGGCGGCAGATATGCCCTACAGCGCCGCATGGATGGAGGACGCCATCGACGCATCCTTCCCAGGCAACATGGTGGAGTTTACAGTTTGCTCCTCCGAGTTCATCTACGGACGTGACGAGGAGAAGTTTTTTGAGATAATTAAAAGAAAAGCAGATGTTCCCGCAGAGGATATATGGTATATCGGAAGCGACTCGGTGCTGGATGTGGAAGCTGCCGACAGAGCGGGAATGGTGCCGTTCTGGTTCAGAGGTGAGCTGCCTGCAGACGGAATAAAGCCGCCCCGCTGCGATTACAACTCCATAGACGAATGGCGTGACTTTGCGGCAATAATTTCGGATGTAGTAAGGCTTTGAACAAGATAAAAAGGGATGATAAGGATGAAAGTTAAAAACAACATAAAGAGGCTGCTTTGCGGAATTTTGGCGCTGCTGCTGGCATTCAGCCTTGCAGGCTGTGCCGAACTGATCGACATTGCGGTGGACGTAAACGATTTTTACGGCGACGAATACGAAACAGAAGAGAGCATATTCTCCGATGCGGAAGATAACGACAGCTCCGAGGAGCAGCAGGAGAGTGTGGATAACGCTACCGAGCCGCCTGCAGACGACAGCTCCGAAAGCGAAGCTGAATCCTCCGAAGAAAGCTCCGAAGCAGAATCTTCTGCAGAATCTTCCGAAGAGTCGGGTGAAGAAGAGAGTGAATCCGAGCCGCAGATTGACGAAGACGGCAGCTACACCACCAAAGAGGACGTGGCGCTGTATATTTACA
>JAFSHJ010000097.1 GCA_017440425.1 Oscillospiraceae bacterium
CCATACCACGGGCAACAACGGCAGCGTGAGAGGTCTGACCGCCGCGAACGGTGAGGATACCCTGAGAGTACTTCATACCCTCGATGTCCTCGGGGCTGGTCTCGAGACGAACGAGAACGACCTTCTCGCCCTTCTTGCCTTCTGCAACGGCATCCTCTGCGGTGAAGACGATCTTACCTGCAGCGGCACCGGGGGAAGCGGCAATACCCTTGCCGATGGGTGTAGCAGCCTTAAGTGCCTTCTGGTCAAATGTGGGATGGAGAAGCATATCGAGGGACTTAGCGTCGATCTGCATAAGAGCTTCTTCTTCGGAGATCATGCCTTCGTCGATGAGGTCGCAGGCGATCTTGATAGCAGCGGCAGCGGTACGCTTACCGTTACGGGTCTGGAGCATATAGAGCTTCTTGTCTTCGATGGTGAACTCCATATCCTGCATATCACGGTAGTGATTTTCGAGGGTCTGGCAAACACCGAGGAACTGCTCATAAACTTCGGGGAGGATCTCCTGCATCTGGGAGATGGGCATCGGAGTACGAACGCCGGCAACAACGTCTTCGCCCTGTGCGTTCATAAGGAACTCACCCATGAGGCCCTTTTCGCCGGTTGCGGGGTTACGTGTGAAAGCAACACCTGTACCGGAAGTATCACCCATGTTACCGAAAGCCATCATCTGTACGTTAACAGCGGTACCCCAGGAGTAGGGAATATCGTGGTCCATACGATAGATGTTTGCTCTGGGGTTGTCCCAAGAACGGAAAACAGCTTTGATAGCTTCGAAGAGCTGCTCTTTCGGATCGTCGGGGAAGTCCTTGCCGAGCTGGTTCTTATATTCAGCCTTGAACTGGTTTGCGAGGTCTTTCAGGTCATCAGCGGTGAGGTCGACGTCAAATGTAACGCCTTTTTCCTCTTTCATAGCGTCGATGAGCTTCTCGAAGTATTTCTTACCGACTTCCATAACAACGTCGGAGAACATCTGGATAAATCTTCTGTAGCAGTCCCAAGCCCAACGGGGATTGCCGGATTTAGCAGCGATAACATTAACAACCTCTTCGTTAAGACCAAGGTTAAGAATGGTATCCATCATGCCGGGCATGGAAGCTCTTGCACCGGAACGTACGGAAACGAGAAGGGGATTTTCCTTATCGCCAAACTTTTTGCCGGTAACTTCTTCCATTTTGACGATGTTTTCAAGGATCTCAGCCTGAATATCGTCATTGATCTTTCTGCCATCCTCATAATACTGAGTGCAGGCCTCTGTGGAAATGGTGAAACCCTGCGGAACGGGAAGACCGATCTTGGTCATCTCTGCGAGGTTTGCGCCTTTGCCGCCGAGAAGCTCACGCATGGAAGCGTTGCCTTCGGTAAACATGTAGACATACTTTTTACTCACTAAAAATCAACCTCCTGATTTACTTTTCATCATATTATTATATCAAACAATCGCAAATTTTTCCATATAAAAAATAAGATTTTTTGCAATAATCTTAAATTTGCTTGCTTTGTACAATTATTGTTGTTAAAGAATTCAGCAACTATAAATAATTGACAAAGAAAGCGTGTAATAATGGGATTTGCAAACTGTTTTAATATCTGAAAAAGGGGGAACCTGCGCAAAAAAATGAAAAAATATTCATACACACAAAGATACAGCCCTTGCTGTTCTGCCGGACTGTAAATTTGACTGTTCTTATTATATCTTATTTTGTAAAAATATTCAAGGGAAAATGGCAAAATACTCAAACAAAAGAGGAAAAAACAGGTTAAATAATAATGTCGTTATATTCGGAATTGATCTCTCCGTTTTGGTCAAACATGGGAATTATCCGATTTCCGGGGATTGTGACAAGATAGCGGTTAATAATGGTTTCCCCAATTGCATTTCCGTTGTCATAGGTGCGTCGCGAAAGGGTGACAGCATAATAGCAGCAGCCCTTTCCATCCAGCAGTTCGCTTACTTCAAGGTAATATTCACCGGAAAGAGGATCGTCTCCTTCAGCAACATCCAGAAGCATAGTTTTATCGGAGAGATATTTCCAGCTGTATTTGGATGAGAACTCTTCGGTGATATATTCCACAGCAGAAACAAGGGATTCTTTTGCGGTGGGCACGTCAATAGTATCGTTGGTGTAATCCACGTGGGAGAAGGTGCTGTCATTCAAAAAGTATTCGCCGCTGTCGGAGATGAAATGATTCTTTATAATTATATAGTTGGCAGAGACGTCTCCGTGAGTGATGGAAACTCTGAAATCCGAAAAAGCTTCAAAAGCATCGGCAGGTATGGCAAGACCGTAGCCTGAGGGGGAATCGCTCTTTTTATAGAGGAGGGTTTGTTCGGATTGATCTTTATCGTTGAGTTTAAAGCCGTAAATTTCAATGGTGGTGTTATTATAAATGGGGAGGAAGAGCAGATGGGGTGCTGCGGACTCTGTCTGGGAAAGAAACTCAAGTCCGGAAACAGCGCTGAAATGTGCTTTGAGGGGGGCCGGAAGAAGAAGCGCCAATGCGTCTTTGCGCTCTTTAAAGCCGAGAGTTGTAAGTGCGGAATTTATATGGTCTGATGTCTGCGGGAGATCGTCCGGCTCTTTTTATCGGTGTCAGCCTGGGTTTCCGAAGATTCATCGGAGGTTTCAACCTGAGAGGATTGGGAAGAGGTGGGAACTTTATCGTTTTCGATCTCTTTGTCAGCTGACGGTTCGTTTTCGGAGGAATCATCGGGCTCGCTGCTGTGAGATTCCTGCGAAGAAGAAAGCTCATTGGTGACTGATGATACCAGAGAGGCAGAATCGTGTTTTAAAGAGCCTGCTGCGCTGCCGAATATTTCACTTTCGAAATAACATCCGGAAAAGGTGATGAGGGAAGAGCAGCAACAGGAGCAAAGAAGTAAAGAAATAATTTTTCGCATATAAAGTATCCTATAATTCAACAAGTGTTTACTGTATTCTTCATTTTACTGTGTAATACAATTATAGCACGGCAAATAGAGAGGAATTGAATAAAAACAGTAAAGAATTTATTAATTATTTAATATTAAAGCGGGTATTGAAAAATTCTCTTGAAAGATTGGGAGAAATATGCTATTATAAACTAGTATGGGTATGTGCACGAACTGTGCCTGTCTAAACACTTAAACAGAAAAATAATGAGAGGAAAAGCCGGGACAAAACTGTTGTCTTCGGTGCCTGAAAAATTATGGATTATAATTATTTGGCTGAGTTGCTGTTCCCGAATGTTAAGCAGACTGTAGCAGACCTTGAGGAGAAATATCCCAACAGAGATCTTCCCGAAGGTGCAAAGGTCACACGTTTTTCACCCAGCCCCACAGGATATGTCCACATCGGTGCAATGTACGGTGTGCTGACAGATGAGCGCCTTGCACATCAGAGCGGCGGTGTGTTCTATCTCAGAATAGAAGATACCGATGCGAAGAGAGAGATCGAAAACGGCGTAAGTATCATCTGCGATACCTTTGCAGAACTGGGCATAGAGTTTGATGAGGGTGCTTCTTCCGAGGGAGGAAGAGGAAATTACGGACCTTACCGACAGCGTGAGCGTGTTGAAATATACCACACAGTGGCAAAAGAGTTTGTAAAGCTGGGCAGAGCATATCCCTGCTTCTGCACAGAGGAAGAACTGGCAGAAATGAGAGCCCGTCAGGAAGAGCAGAAGGCAAACTTCGGCTATTACGGCGAATGGGCGAAATATCGCGAATGCCCCATTGAAACCGTTGAGCAGCTGCTTAAAGAGGGCAAACCCTATGTATTGCGTTTCCGCAGCCTGGGCGATATCTCCCGCAGAGTAAAGCAGGACGACCTTATCAGAGGAACTCTTGATTTTCCGCAGAACGATATCGACCACGTAATGCTCAAGTCCGACGGTGTTCCCACATATCACTTTGCACATGTGGTTGACGATCACTTTATGCGTACAACACACGTTATCCGCGGTGAAGAATGGCTGGCGACTCTGCCGCTTCACGTTGAGATGTTTGAAGCTATCGGCTGGAAACGCCCCAAATACGGACACACAGCTCAGGTCATGAAGCTGGACGGAGACTCCAAGCGCAAGCTCTCCAAGAGAAAAGACCCCGAAGCAGATATGCGTTTCTATTCCCAGCAGGGTTATTATGTTCCCGCAATCAAGGAATATCTGATGACACTCATCAACTCCAACTTTGAGGAGTGGCGCATTGCCAACCCGAACGAACCTTTTGAGAACTTTAAGTTCAACATTAAAAAGGCGGGCGTATCCGGTGCGCTGTTCGATCTTTTGAAGCTGGATGACATCAGCAAAAACGTTATCTCCAAACTTTCCGCAGACGTTGTCTACGACAACACAGTTGCCTGGGCAGAGAAATATGACGAGCAGCTTTATGCATTGCTTACAAGGGACAGAGATTATACTGTTTCCATCCTCTCCATCGGCAGAGGCGGCGCAAAGCCCAGAAAAGACTTTGCAAAATGGAGCGATGTCCGCGGTTACCTTGATTTCTTCTTCGATGAGCTGTTTGCTCCCGCATATGATTTCCCCGAAAATGTTTCCAAGGAAGATGCGGTTGCGGTTCTTGAAAAATATAAAACAGTTTACGATCCCGAAGACGAGCAGACCGTATGGTTCGGCAAGATAAAGGCAATTGCGGAAGAACTTGGATTTGCTCCCGAGACCAAGCTCTATAAAAAGAACCCCGAGCAGTATAAAGGTCACGTGGGCGATATAAGCATGGTGCTGAGAGTTGCGATCACCGGCAGACAGAATTCTCCGGATATGCAGATGGTTATGTCCATCCTCGGCAAAGAGAGAACAGTAGAGAGGATCAATGCGGCTCTTGCAGAGCTTAACAAATAATAAACAGATATATTTTAACTTTACAGAAGGGCAGAGATATATGGAAGATATCAACAACACAAGCAATTTTATACACGATATCATCGATAGCGATATCGCTGAGGGCAGAGTTCCCGCAGATGAGATACACACCCGTTTCCCGCCTGAACCCAACGGCTATCTCCACATCGGAAGCGCCAAGGCTATATGGATCAACAAGGGCACAGCACTTAAATACGGCGGTAAGTTCAACCTTCGTTACGATGATACCAACCCCGTAAGAGAAGACGACGAATATGTCCGCTCCATCGAGGAAGATCTTCGCTGGTTGGGCGCTGAGCCGGACGGCGGAATCTACTACGGCTCCGACTATTTTGAAAAATGTTACGAGTTTGCTATCAAGCTCATTAAAGAGGGCAAGGCTTATGTCTGCGACCTCAACTCCGAAGAGATGCGTGCCTACAGAGGCACTCTCACCGAGCCCGGAAAAGAGAGCCCATACCGCAACCGCTCCGTTGAAGAAAACCTTGATCTTTTTGAGCGCATGAAGAACGGCGAATTCCCCGACGGAAGCCACACTCTCCGCGCAAAGATCGATATGGCATCTCCCAATATGAACATGAGAGACCCTGCCATCTACCGCATCGTGCACACTGCCCACCACAGACAGGGCACAAAGTGGTGCATCTATCCTCTCTATGATTATGCACATCCAATTCAGGATGCTCTTGAGGGAATTTCCCACTCTCTCTGCTCCATTGAGTTTGAGAACCACCGTCCTCTCTACGACTGGGTCGTAAACAACATCGGTTTTGAGAAAAAACCTCATCAGTATGAGTTCGCACGCCTCAATCTCACTCACACAGTAATGAGCAAGAGATACCTCCGCGAGCTTGTTGAGACGGGTCTTGTAGACGGCTGGGATGATCCCCGTATGCCCACCCTCTGCGGTCTTCGCCGCCGCGGTTACACTCCCGAATCCATCATTGAATTTGTGCGCCGTGCAGGTGTTGCAAAGGCATACAGCATTGTTGACATCCAGCTGCTTGAGCACTGCATCCGTGAAGAGCTGAACACCACCGCACAGAGACGCATTGCCGTGCTTGATCCCATAAAGGTCACCATCAGCAACTATCCGGAAGACAAAACAGAGTATTTCGATCTTCCCAACAATCCCAGCGATCCCGAAGCAGGCACACGTAAAGTTCCCTTCACCAAAGAGCTCTACATCGACCGCTCCGATTTCTCCGATAACCCACCTCCCAAGTTCTTCCGTCTCAAGCCGGGCGGAGAGGTTCGTCTTATGGGCGCATACATCGTGAAATACGAAGATGTCATCAAAGATGCTGAAGGCAACATCACAGAGATAATCTGTTCTGCAGACCTTGAAACCGGCAACGGCAACCCCGTGGACGGACGTAAGGTAAAGGGTACCATCCATTGGGTATCTTCCAAGCACGCAATAGATGCAGATGCAATGCTCTATGATTATCTTTTCACCATCGAGAACGTATTTGATATTCCCGAAGGCAAAGGCTACGGCGACTACCTCAATCCCGATTCCGTCAAGAAGCTCACAAGCTGCAAGCTTGAGCCGTCTCTTGCTGATGCAAAACCGGGTGAGAGATTCCAGTTTGTAAGAATGGGTTATTTCTGCGCAGACAGCCGCCACCCCAACACTTTCAACCGCATTGTAACTCTTAAGGACAGTTGGGAAAAGGGCAAAAAATAAATTGATGCAGTAAACATTTGCTTTTTTGGAACATATAAAGGAGGTGAGAAGTGGTCGGATGAAAATTAATGAGATAAATGCCATTGAATTTTCTGGTTACGGAAAGATCGTTAAAAAATTCAGCGATGCGGAAGTGCCATGGAAACAGACCACCATCTCACCAACCGGAGACAGAAGCGAAGAACTGTGGAGATACGGCAGACCGGTATATCTTGAGCCGTTGGAAGGCACGGGAGTCATCTTTGTGGAAAGCGGATCGCAGCCGATAAAGATGTTCCTGCTGGATAAACCGATAGTGCTGGATCCCGATTGCAGTTTCTGCATCCTTTCATATTACAGCGATTTCAAATGCATTATGGCAGCCCCTGATACAAGAGAGACAGTCCGTGCAGGCAGCGTTCTCACAGCAAGCGGAATATACCCAAACATTGTGGCAGAACGCATAAACACGGTGCTCTATCAGGAGAGGACCGGAAAGTTTTCATTCAAAGGCGAAAAGCATCCCTATTGGGAAATGACCTATATGGATGTTGGCAGCATGGTCTGCACCGTTGACGGTGTGGACTATGAGCTGAAAAAAGGCGAGATGATGTTCTTTGCACCAATGCAGTATCACTCGCAATGGGGAACGGGAGGCGAGCCGCTGGCTTTTCTGACCGTTACCTTTGAGATATCCGAAGGTGATATGACGCTGCTGTCAGACAGAGTGCTGTCATCAAGTGCGGATATGCACAGAGTAATGAAAACCATCCTTTCGGAATACCGGGAGGACAACATCTATTCCGGAGGAATGATATTGGCATCGCTGATGCAGGCGATAATAATCTCCATGCGCTCGCTCCAGATGGAGAGAGCCGATGTAAACATTCAGTCCAATGTTTCGGATAAGACCAAAAACGATATAGTTGAACGGTGTATACAGATAATCGACAGCGAGCTTCAGGAGAGGATCACGCTGGAGATGCTGGCAAAGAGGGTTTGTGTCAGTATGTCGTATATCAGCAAGCTGTTCCGTTCGGAGCTGGGAATGGGTGTTTCGGTGTTTATTAAAGAGCGCAGGCTGGACAGAGCAAAAGAACTTATAAGGTCGGGAAAATACACCATAACGCAGGTATCCGATATGATGGGCTTTTGTTCGGTAACCTATTTTTCCACCGAATTTAAAAGGAAATTCGGTGTTACTCCAAGTGATTACAGCAGGTCAATAGCTGCCCTGTAAAATAAAGCAAAAATTATATGTGAGGTATTAAAGATGAAGAAACTTTTCAAGAAGAATGTTTTGATAGCACTTCTTTTGGTTATTTCTCTCGTAGCTTTCGGTACATTTGCGGGATGCAAACCCAACGATGACTCTTCTTCCGAAGAAAGCAAAGAGAGCGAGCCCTCCGGCTCCGTTCCCACAGGCGACGAAGTGACACTCACAGCATACATATATGCAACAGAGGAAACAAAAGCTGCTTGGATAGCTGCTGTTCAGGCTTTTGAGAATGCAAACGAAAACGTGATTGTTGATACCGTTATCGGCACAGACGTAGCAGAAAAGCTCCGCAACGATATTTTGGGCGGAATAATCCCCGATGTTGTTTTCCTTCCCAGTTGGGATGGTTCAGGTGTTACAAACGCTCTTATCGCAGATAAAGCTCTTGCAGATATCACCGGTCTCGCAGGTCTTTCCGGCGATGACAACAGCTACTGCAGACCTTACGGAGATTCCAAAACATATATCGCACCCGTTGGCGAAACCGTATTCGGTGTATGGTATAACCCCGCAGTTGTAACAGAAGCTCCTGCTGATATCGATGCTCTTGCAGCATATAAGGCAGCAGAAGGAAAAGCTGTTCTCGCATTTGCAGGCAAGGATGCCAACAGCCTCAAGGGTCTGTTCGTTTCCGCATTGCTCTCTTCCGCAGACAAAGCAACCGCAGACAAACTGTTTGCAATGGATGCTGCTGCATGGGATGATGCAAATGTAGCAGCTGCAGCCAGCAAGCTTTCCGCTTTTGCTGCAGACGGTGGTGTGCTTTACGATTCTTATCAGTACAGCCAGGGTGATGTATTCTATGCCGTTGCAAACGGCGATGCAGCCTTTGGTGTGATCACCGACATGGAAGCTGCAAGGGCAGACGCTGTTCAGATCGCAACCTTTGCTGCCGCAGAAGATGAGTCCTACAGCGGAATCACAGCAGATAAGATTAAGACAACAGAGCTCAAGTTCCTGCCCCTCGGTGTAAGCTATGCACAGCTTGGTGATCTCTACATCCCCGTAGAATCTGAGAATGTTGAAGAGGCCAAAAAGCTTGTTTCTGCAATTCTTTCCGCAGATATGAGTGCTCTTAACGGCAACGGTGCCGAAGCTGCAGAGACCTACAGCTACCGCACACCTGCTCTTTCCGCAGATGCTCCTATGGATTATGAGCGCACTATCATCAACCGTCTCACAAGTGTTCTTTACGGCGACACCAGCGCAGCAGCATTTACATCCCAGATGAAAGCTACAGCAGAAGAGCTTGCTGCTTTTGTGATCAAATAAAATTTTTATAAGATGAAAAGCGATGCATCCGTATTGATGCATCGCTTTTGTTTTGCCATAATTTTCTCTGCATTATTCTTTTTAATGAGGTCATACTACTACTGTCGCCCAAAGAAAAGCGGTTGGATAATATGTCGACCGTGTGGAAAGGTTCAGCCGATAAAAGACATTTCAGGATAATCCCATTGGGGCCGTCTTATCCGATGCATCTGCCGGAACGGCAGGAGAACCGGCTGAAGAAAAACGGAGCGACATCGCTCTGTCGCAACTGTTTGCATTACTTTGAAAATAACTTCAAACAATTTTGATTGAAAAGATTTTCATTTATAGAGCAGGTTGTGTTTACTGCATTTTTGATCTGCCGTAACTGCACCCTGCAATGCAAAATGTTCGGCAGGGCGTTTTTTATGCAAGAAAAATCTGCACCGATTGCGGTGCAGATTTTGATTTAATGTTGAAGAATTATTTAATGAAGTAATCCACAGCGGATTCAAAGATGGGCTGATAGATGTTGCCTTCAACGTTCTTGTAGAGGTTGGAGCCGGTACGCTCGGAGTGAGCCATCTTACCGAATACGCGTCCGTCGGGAGAGGTGATAC
>JAFSHJ010000098.1 GCA_017440425.1 Oscillospiraceae bacterium
GGCGGCTTCAGCGTGCTCCGTCTCACAAGCATGATGGGAATGATGAACATTTCCTTCACCAAGGAAGAGCTGCTGAAGATGAACAAGAAGCTCAACCGAATCAGAAAGCCGGTAAAAAAGGCCTGATTAAATTGCAAATGTGATGTTATAAGCAGAATGTCAAAGTCGAAAGGTGGTCCCGCACAGGGATTTATACGCTCTTAAACGGAGATATTTCTTACAGTGCATCGTCATTTCCCCCATGGCAAGGCTTATGCCTTGCATGGGGGATTTTTTTGTTTTTTGAAAAAAGTTGCAAATTTAAAAGAAAAAATTAAAAAGCCTTCAAGATGTGACCGATTTTGTGACTTACGGGTGCTATAATCAAGACATCAAATCAAGCAACACATCCGCTGAATATAAAAACTACTTGGCGCAGATGCAAATTTGTTAGGAGGAAACATTATGAAGAAGATAATTGCTATGTTGTTGGTACTGTGCATGGTCGCAGCAGTATCCGGAGTTACCGCATTCGCTGCAGAGGCAGACGGATCCGTTACAAAGAAAAGCAATACACTTGTTGACAGAGACAGCAACAGATATGAAGTATCCCTCAGCGTGCCCGGCGAAGAATTGAAAATTCACGATGAGATAATCATTATGGTAGACGGTTCCTATTCAACAGACGGCGAGTGGATAAATGCTGTACGTCCCGCACTCCTCGAGATCGGCGAAGGCATCCTGGACGGTTCCGGCAGAGCACTCATAACCCTGATGACATTCGGCATCGGCGACAATGTCGTTGTTGAAGGCGCAAGATCCATGAACGAGCTCAACAGCAAGCTTCCCTCTCTTCCCGGCGGACTTCTTTACGGACGTTCTTCCACCAACTGCGAAGCAGGCTTCACCGGCATCGAAAGATACATCAACTCCAAAGATTATGAACTTGATAACGTATACGTTGTTTACATCTCCGACGGACGTGTAAACACCGACGAAACTCCCTTCGATTTCTCCATCTGGAAGGAAACACATACGATCATTGCTCCCGAGGACATTGCAGCAGAAGCTGTCGCATGTGAAATACTCGGAGTTTCCGGCGATCCCAGCCTTGAGTTTTCCAATGCATTTAAAGAAGTTTTCGGCGAAACAGATACCGCTGACTGGGAGGCTTTCCTGGCAAACGCTTCCAAAGAAGATCTCCTTGCATACGGCGACAAGCTTTATGCTGAAGTTTTCGCAGCATCCGGTTTGGATATCAACCAGAAATATTCCGTTTCCGTGGTAGAAAGAGCTTTCCTCGATTGGCAGAACGACGGCCATGGCATTGTTGAAGATTTCTACTACTACACAACATATAAGAACAAGGATTACAGCTTTAACACCAACGTATCCGCCAGCCGTGCTGCAGCAGCCTGCGAAGCACTTGCAAGCAACAGCAAGGTTCGCGATATCTATCTCATCGATTCCGACAGCACCACACCTTGGATGAGCGGTCTTGACAGCAACGATAAGGTAACCTTTGCAGCAGCAGGCAGCATGTCCAACCTTCTCAACACACTTGACACAGCAATTGAAGAGCTCTCTGTAACTCCCTACAACGATGTTGTCATCACCGACTACATGAGCAAATGGGTAAACTTTGAGCAGGGAACCATCAAAATCACAGACAACACAACCGGCAAGGTCATCTATGACGAAGCAAAGGGCGGCTGGCTGATCGATGCAGGCAGACCCACCGCACAGCAGATCCCCGTAATTGTTGAAAACGTATGGCAGGGCGAATATGCACAGGGCGGCGAGAACGTTGTCGGCAACGTATCCGGCGAGATCTATAAGCTCACATGGTATGTAAAAGACGGCGCAATGCTCCGCACAGATAACTACACAATGTCCTATTACGTAACAGTTGACACCGAAGAGGCAGGCTTCGAATATGACGTATCCTATCCCGCAAACGGTCTGACAACAGAGTCCTACAAGGACGAAAACGGCAACGGCGTTACCAAAGAGATAAAAGTTCCCCAGGTAGATGCTCCCACCACAACGATCATTGACGAAGAGATTCCGAAGTATGACGGCGGCGACGATGAATATGTAGAGATCTTTGACGAAGAAGTTCCCAAGGGTCCCAACCCCGGCACAGGCGGCGCAGCACCGTGGATGCTCCTCGTTATCCCCGCAATGGCAGTTATGGCTGCAGCAGTTGTTTTCGCAGCAAGAAAAATTGAAGCAAAATAATAACTGAAAACAAATTAAAAAACGGAGAGTTTAAAACTCTCCGTTTTTGTTTTGGGCGTGCCGTAAACTGCTTAGATGGCTGTAACGATATCCATAACAGCCGCTATTTCAGCCTTTTTAACCTTTTCAACAGTAAGATCGTTTCGGACACAATCGGCAAAATAGTTTATCTCGTTGGCATAACCGTCACTTTTTGGCAGGTTGATGTCGCCGGTGTCGCCCTCTGCAATTTCATTGAGCTCAATAACATTGCCGCAGCGCTCATAAATTTTGAGCCCGTTGCTGTCATAAGCAATAACCGCATCCTCAAACTGAAAACGGAATGTGGCGGAAAATGGACATGCGCCTGCAAACCAACCGGATTCCGCAGTTATGATAAAATCGTCAAATTCGTATACCACACTCAAAAAATCCTGATCCGGCTTCAGAATGCGGAAGGGAGTCGTCTTTTTGGGTTTGCCGAAGGTGTAAACAATAAAATCAAGGTCGTGGATGTGCAGATCGTACGGTAAAAAACCGCTGAGATCTATGTTGCGCATCCAATCGTTCCAACTCCAACCGGGAATGGTGGAAATGCGGGACATAGTGCCGGAGATAAGCTTGCCGTATCTGCCGTTTTGATAAACGGCGCGCAGATATTCGTATTCGCGCCAAAAACGTATCACCTGAGCAACCATGAATTTGACAGAGTTTTTCTCGGCAGCGGCATAAACTCTCTCAACGTCTTCACGCTTGAGGCATATCGGTTTTTCGCAGAGGACGTTTATGCCTTTTTCCAATGCTTTTACAGAGATATCCGCGTGCAGATAGGTGGGGACGCAGATATCCAGAATATCGAATTTTTCGTTTTCCAGCATAACGTCAATGTCGGTGTAGTGCTTTATGTCGGGATATTTTTCCATCTGCTCGGGACGTATATCGCACAGCGCCGTGAGCTGTGCATCTTTCATATCAAGCCAGGCGGAAATGTGGGAACTGCTTATTCCGCCAACGCCAACCAAACCAACTTTAAGCATAAATCAACCTCCGTAAACTTCGTCTATAATTTTCTGCAGATACACTTTGGATTCAAGAATGTCCAGAATCTGCTGCTCGCCTGAAATTTCACGCTCAATGGTGATGTAACCGTTGTAACCGAGGTCGTGAAGTCCCTTTATGACGCCGTAAAAATCCACTTTGCCTTCGCCGATTTTTGTTTCTTCGCCAAGGTTTTTGCCGTTGGTGGGATAGCGGCCGTCTTTTGCGTGAAGGTTGCGGACGTATTTGCCGAAAACGTCGAGGGCATCAACGGGGTTTGCCTTGCCGTAAAGGATAAGGTTTGCGGTATCGAGATTGACTCCGAGGTTGTTCGTGCCTATCTTTTCAAAGCAGCGCAGCATGGTGATGGGAGTTTCCTGACCCGTTTCAAACAGCAGATACTGTCCGTTTTGTTTGAGGTGCATTGCAACGGTTTTAACCGCAATGCAAAAGGTGTGGAAGTTTTCATCCAGCGGGTTTTCAGGGATATATCCCATATGGGTGGCAACGTCGGTCACTCCCAGTTTTTTGGCAAAATCAGCACCGTCGCAGAGGTTTTTGATGCGTGTCTGCCTGAATTCGGGAGGAACAAGACCGATGGTTATCTGTCCGTCATAGAAATCCCACACACATGGACCTTCCCAGCCGCACCAGAATGCAGAGATGGTTATGCCGTATTTTTCGCAGAGATTGTTGATGAAATCTGCGTTTTCATCGGTGAAAAGAGCGGGATTCCAGCAGTTGAGCTGGCAGTTGTCAAAGCCGCATTCTACAAGTTTTTGAAATTTGTTTTCCAAAGTATCAACACTGTCAAAAATAACCAAAGTGCCTATTTTCATCTCAAAACCTCCAATTGGGTTGATTGTTTACAGTTTTTATGATAACATATATAAAAGAATAAAA
>JAFSHJ010000099.1 GCA_017440425.1 Oscillospiraceae bacterium
AACCTCTGGCATTTCTCACACCGGAGCAGGCAGGCATTCCGTCTTCGGCCATCTCTCGTCTACTTGACAGACTTGAAAAAGCTGAACTCTGTATGCACAGCATTATCATTTTGCGTAAAGGAAGCATAATTGCCGAAGGTTATTGGAAACCCTTTGAAGAGGGTGAGCCACACAGAATGTATTCATCAACTAAATCAGTAGTCTCGCTGGCTGTGGGTAAGCTTTTTGACAACGGTCTCATCTCTCTTTCAGACAAAATTGTGGATTATTTTCCCGATATGCTTCCCGAAAATCCCAGTCCCTACACTATGCGC
Source organism: Oscillospiraceae bacterium (assembly GCA_017440425.1). GTDB lineage: Bacteria > Bacillota > Clostridia > Oscillospirales > Ruminococcaceae > SIG526. Next base: position 315 of record JAFSHJ010000099.1, read on the forward strand.
GCCACCATCCGTGACCTTTTGATGATGGCGACACAAAACAATGCTCAATCCTACACCAACAACGATTCCAATTTCGTTTGGACTTTCTTTAACAGCAAAGCAAACCACATGCCCGGAAGCATTTTTAGCTATGACACTGCCGCCACTACCGTCCTCTGCGAACTCGTGGAGCGCCTGACCGGCAAAACCTTTTATGAATATCTCCGTCCGGAGTTTGACATAATCGGAATTTCTCCTGATATCGATTGCATTGAGCGTCCCGAGGGCGGAGCCTGGGGTGGCTCAGGGCTACTCATCTCCACCAGAGATTACGCCAAGATAGTTCTGCTCTGCCAAAGAAGAGGCAACTGGTTCGGCCAACAGCTTATCTCTAAGAAGTATCTGCTTGCTGCCACCACCAAACAGATAGACAACACCCATGAAAGCCGCGCCAGCCTTGCACACCGCGGAATGGAGTGTGGTTACGGCTATCAGTTCTGGATCACTCCTGAAAATGGCTTCAAGTTCAGCGGAATGGGTAGTCAGTCTGCGCTGGTTTTTCCTGAGCAAGACCTTATCGTTGCCACAACTGCAGATAATCAGGGGAATGCCGCCGAATATGAAATTGACAATGCTGTTTATGAAGAGCTTCTGCCGCTTCTCGGTGATCCGCTCCCTGAAGCGCCCGAAAACTACGCTGAACTTCAAAACAAGCTGAGTGCCCTCACACTTGCGGTGCAAAAAGGTGAATACTGCTCTGATTTTGCTGAGAGAGTAAATGGCAAACGTTTTGTTATGGACGAAAACCGAATGGGTATAACCGAGCTCACCTTTACCTTTGACGAAAATGGGGGCTGCTTCAACTACACTAACTCCCAAGGTAATAACTCCATCTGTTTTGGCTTCGGCAGCAACGTGCAGGGGCTTTTCCCACAAACCAACTACTACGGCAGACGCATTGGTGAGTGTCCCGGCGACAAATACCGCTGTTTTGCATCTGCAGGATGGGTGGAACCCCACAAGTTGACTCTTAGGGTTCTGATCTGCGATAAATATTTTGGCAATATTACCGCCGTGTTCTCATTTATTGATGATACCGTTTCGGTGCTTATGCTGAAAACTGCCGAATGGTTTTTGGATGAATACCATGGCTTTGCCTGCGGACATATGGAAGAATGATATCTCAGTTTATTAGACCCGTTCCCGCTTAATGCGAGGGCGGGTCTTTTCATATTTTTTCACTTCACCCACCACAACTCCCGATAAAAACAGCAGTGCTGTCAGGTTGGGGATCGCCATCAGCCCGTTGAACACGTCTGCAATGCTCCACAGCGCAGACATATCCGCCAACGCCCCCACTGCGGCGGCAGCTGAAAACAGCACCCTGAA
>JAFSHJ010000100.1 GCA_017440425.1 Oscillospiraceae bacterium
GACCGCAGCGAGCGCATCCGCACCTATAACTTCCCCCAGGGAAGAGTAACCGACCACCGCATCGGCCTCACTCTTTATAAAATCGAGGCCATTATGAACGGCAGCATCGATGAGATCACCGATGCGCTGCGTGCATATGACCAGGCCGAAAAATTAAAGGGAAGTGATGACAATGGATAAAACCACGCTCATCCTTCACGTTGATTCTCCCGATGCACCCGAGATAAAAACCGTTGCCGAAATTTTGAAAAACGGCGGCACGGCAGCCATTCCCACCGAGACGGTTTACGGACTTGCCGCCAACGCACTCTCTGCCGAAGCTGCGGCAAAAATATTTGTTGCCAAGGGCAGACCTGCCGACAATCCGCTTATCGTGCACATCTCTCACATATCACAGCTGGGTGACATTGTTTCGGAGATACCCGAGACCGCTGTTAAGCTTGCAGAAAGCTTCTGGCCCGGTCCTCTCACCATAATTTTGCCCAAACAGCCGCACATTCCCGAAATCGTCACTGCGGGACTTGACACCGTGGCAGTGCGTATGCCATCCCATCCCATTGCTCACGCTCTTATCGAGCAGGCAGGCATTCCCCTTGCCGCTCCCAGCGCCAACCGCTCCGGCAGACCCAGTCCCACCAGCTGGCGCCACTGCGTTGAGGACCTTGACGGCAGAGTGGATGCCATTCTCTGTGCGGACGACAGCGACATCGGTGTTGAATCCACCGTTATCACCCTTGCCACGCCTGTGCCCAAGGTGCTCCGTCCCGGCGGCATCACCGTTGAGCAGTTGCGCTCCGTGCTGGGTGAAGTTGAGGTGGACAGTGCCGTACTCAACGAGCTCGCGCCCGATGCCGTTGCGGCATCCCCCGGCATGAAATACAAGCACTATGCCCCCAAAGCATCCGTCATAATCGTGGATGCCGACACAAATGCGTACATTGATTTTGTCAATTCCAAAGCGGATGAAGGTGCATTTGCCCTCTGCTTTGAGGAGGACGTTCCTCACATAAATATCCCCTGCGTTGTCTGCGGCACCGCAGAGGACGAATCCACCTATGCCCACGCACTCTTCACCGCCCTGCGTGAGCTGGACGAAAAAGGCGCCGTTACCGCCTACGCCCGCAAACCCTCCTCCGACGGTGTGGGACTTGCGGTCTACAACCGCCTTCTCCGTGCCGCCGCCTTCAACATCATCAAACCGTAAACTTAAATTTATATAGATCGAGAGGTAACAAAATGAAAAATGCAACTCTGATAGGTCTCACCGGACAGACCGGAGCAGGTAAAAGCACCGTTTGCTCACTTATCGAAAACATGGGTTTCATCATAATAGATGCTGACAAAGTCTCCCGCGAGGTGGTGGATACCGACATCAACTGTCTTGCCGACCTTGTTATGAAGTTTTCCTGCGGTATCCTCAACGAAAACGGAAAGCTCAACCGCAAGCGTCTTGCCTCCATCGTCTTTTCCGACCCCAAGCAGCTTGTGACCCTCAACAAGACCATCTTCCCCTATATTACCGCACGCATTGAAAAGCACATTGATGAACTCGGTCAGACAAACAACAATCCCGTTGTTGTGCTGGATGCACCCACACTTTTTGAAAGCGGCATCGATATGCGCTGCGACTACATCGTCTCTGTTCTTGCTGAAAAGGATATCCGCATCGACCGAATCATCCAGCGCGACGGACTCTCCGGCAAGGAAGCCATGCAGCGTGTCAATGCACAGCACGAGGACAGCTTCTATACCGAGCGTTCCAACCATATAATATACAACAACGGCGACCACGAAGAGCTGAAACAGCGCACCACCGAGGTCTTTGAATATCTTCTTGAAAAAATTGCAAAGGAGAACTCCGAAAACGCTTGACCTAAGCACCCTTCGGTAGTCTTACAGCATGAACACACACCGCCCTGTCAAAAAAAGCACATATATCTTCCGCAGAATATTCGTCCTCGCAGTATTCATCGGAATAATTGCGCTGTTTGTCCATCTTTTCAACATTGGCAAGGGATATGTTCTGCAAAAGCTCTATCCCCTTGAATACACGCAGCTTGTTGAGAAATACAGCGCCGAAAACGGGCTGGACGAGGTGTTTGTCTATGCCGTTATCAACTGCGAAAGCAGCTTCGACCCCAATGCGGAGTCCTCCATCGGTGCAAAGGGACTTATGCAGATAACGAAGGATGCCTTTGAGTGGGCAATGTTCCGCAAGAGCGAGACTCGTGATCTCACCTTCGATATGCTAAACGATCCCGAGCTCAACATTGAATACGGCACCTATCTGCTGGGACTTTTCAAGGAAGAATTCGGCAGCGTCGAAAACGTGCTCTGCGCCTATCATGCAGGACGCGGACAGACCATCAAGTGGCTGAAGGATGACACCCTCACTACCGACGGTGTTGTTACAAACATTCCGTTTAAAGATACCTCTGCCTACGTTGCCAAAGTTAAAAAAACAATGGATATATACCAGAAGCTATATTACAAAGGAGAATAAACCATGGCTATCCCCGCAGACCAGATCAAGGACAAGCTTTTTTATAAGCAGAAGAACTCCTCCCTCAGAATGAGCGACGAGGAGCTTGCCAAAGCTTATGAATTTTGCGAAGATTACAAACACTACCTCGACGATGCCAAAACAGAGCGCGAGGCTGTTGATGTAACCATCGGCATTCTTGAAAAGAACGGCTTTGTCCCCCTTGAATACGGCAAAAAATATGCCGCAGGCGACAAAGTTTACTATAACAACCGAGGCAAGGCTCTTATCTGTGCCACCATCGGCAGCCGTCCCCTCACCGACGGTCTCCGCATCGCCATTGCCCACATCGATTGCCCCCGCATCGATCTCAAGCCCAACCCTCTCTATGAGAGCAGCGAGCTGGCATATTTCAAGACCCACTACTACGGCGGCATCAAAAAATATCAGTGGACCACCGTTTCCCTCTCCGCCCACGGCGTGATCGTCAAAAAGGATGGCACCAAGGTCACCGTTTGCATCGGTGAAGATGAATCCGATCCCGCATTCTGCATCCTCGATCTGCTTCCCCATCTTGCCAGAGAGCAGAGCTCCCGCACCCTCGCAGACGGCATAAGAGGCGAAGAGCTCAACATTCTCCTTGGCAGCAACTGCTACCGCGGAGATGATATCTCCGAGCCTGTAAAGACCAACATTCTCAACATTCTCTTTGAGAAATACGGCGTCACCGAAGAGGATTTCCTCTCTGCGGAGCTCACCTTCGTGCCTGCCGCAAAGGCCCGTGATATCGGACTTGACCGCAGCATGATCGGTGCTTACGGTCACGACGACCGTGTCTGTGCCTACACTGAGCTTATGGCAATTCTGGATACATCCGCTCCCGAATATACTGCTGTCTCCGTTTTTGCAGACCGTGAAGAGATCGGCAGCATCGGCAATACCGGTATGCGCAGCGAGCTGCTCCGCAACTTTGTCAATGCCCTCTGCATGGCTGAGAATCTTCCCTCATGGCTGGTTCTTCAAAATTCCAAATGCTTTTCCGCCGACGTAAGCGCAGCATTTGATCCCACCTTCCCCGACGTCTGCGAATTCCGCAACACCGCACGTCTCGGCTACGGCGCCGTTATCATGAAATACACGGGTTCCGGCGGCAAGAGCGGCACCAGCGAGGCCTCCGCTGAATTTATGGCTTTCGTCCGCAGCCTGCTGGATTCCAACAATGTTATCTGGCAGACCGGCGAGCTCGGCAAGGTGGATGCAGGCGGCGGCGGAACTGTTGCTCAGTTTGTCTCCGATATGGACGTTGACGTTGTTGACCTTGGCGTGCCCGTGCTTTCCATGCACTCTCCTCTTGAGGTCGTATCCAAAACAGACGTTTACAACACCTATCTCGCATTTAAATATTTCTTTGAATAAGCACATCCGTGCCGCACAAAAATGCACACAAAAAAGAAAACATAGATTAAACCCGCCGGCATCCGCCGGCGGGTTTAATGCGTGGCGCAGCCCGCCTTCGGTGCAAACCTGCACCGAAGCTATGTTTTCTTTTGCAAGGCTCATCCGTGCGGCACGGATCTATTTTTCACCCGAGTTCCTATTCTCTGAAATCATTTTTTTCGTATCTTTTTACTTCCTTCACCACAACTCCCGATAAAAACAGCAGTGCTGTCAGGTTGGGGATCGCCATCAGCCCGTTGAACACGTCTGCAATGCTCCACAGCGCAGACATATCCGCCAACGCCCCCACTGCGGCGGCAGCTGAAAACAGCACCCTGAA
>JAFSHJ010000101.1 GCA_017440425.1 Oscillospiraceae bacterium
CCTTGGGGAGATGCGGGAGTGTATATTCCGTCGCTGAAATATCCTTGATCAAGCAATGCGTGGAAGAAGTAGGGTTTTCCATTGAGCAGAATATATGCACGTCCGTTTGCATTGCCGACAGAAACTGTCCTGAGTGCAAAATAGGATTCGATTTTGTCCTCGCCGCAGGTGAGTGTGAAGGTGTAAAGATGGGGAGTTTCGGGAGACCAAAGCTGCGGATCGGGAATATCAACGGTGATGCTGTCGCCTTCATAGATATATTCTGCATTGCCATTGGGGAGAACAACGGTCAGCTTCTTCTGTGTCGCACCGCCGGAAGTTTCTATTGTTACGCTTTTTGTGGTGGGAGTAATGCGAAGAGATGTGATATATTCATTGGGAACGATCTCCATCCACACAGCCTGCCAAATTCCGCTGATGGGCGTATACCACATTCCGCCCCGTTTTTTGCACTGTTTTCCGTAGGCATAGTCTGTGTCAAGCGTGTCGGTTATCTCAACGCAAAGGCGGTTTTCGCCTGCGATAACGGCATCTGTAATGTCAAAACTGAAAGGCAGATATCCACCCTTGTTGCTGCCAAGCTTTTGGTCGTTTAGATATACTGAAGATATCTGGTCTACAGCACCGAAATGAAGTATCATCCGCCCGTGGTTGAAGCCATTTTCAACAACAAAGTTTTTAGTGTATATATAAGTTTCGTCCTTGCCAAGCTGACGTTCTATGCCGGAAATACGGGATTCGGGAGGATAGGGTACGGCTATATTTCCGAGGGGTGTTTTGCTGCCGTTTTTCTTGACGGAGAGCTGCCATTCTCCGCAGAGAGACAGATAGGAATCACGCTTCATCTGCGGGCGGGGATATTCATCAGCCCAGCTTGAAGAGGCGTCACCTTCAAAGGGAGTTTTCAGGTGTTGGCAAAGACGGGGCTTTTTGTTGAGCTGAACAATAAAAAGTATGACCGCAAGGATAAGGGCAGCAATGAGCGCAGCCAAAAAAATGTTTGCATTGGGAACAAATGACTCTGTACCGTCATTGTTGACTATTGTTTCGGCATTTGCAAGGACGGTTTTACCAATGAAAGGACCGATGATTCCGGGAATAAGCACCTGAGAGAAGATGCGGATACCCTGAAAACGTCCGGATTTGCCAATGGGAGTCAGGTCTCGTATCTTTGCGCCGAAAACAGCCATTCCGGAGAGATAACCGCACATCATCAGCAGAGAGCCGATAAATACGGGAAGCTTGGTTGTGGTGAAATAGAGCAAAACATATCCTGCGCAGAGCCAAAGCAGCGCAATGGCAGAGGAGAAGGAGAAGCCTTTTTTGTCATAGACTTTGCCCCAAAATGCAGTTACAACCGATGCGAGAATTATTGCCGGAGCCATAACAAAAACGTAGTCGCTCATTCCAAGGGAAACCTCATAATAAATTATGAGATAGGGCATGAATATCTGAATTGAGATGTTAAAGATGATAAAGCAGATGAGCGAAAGATAAAGCGAGAGATTCTGCTTCACGGTTGAGGGAAGAAAGCCGTGTATGACATTGGCAAAATATCCGCTTTCGGAGGGGGCGACGCCGCTGTCTTCAATTATAAAGAAGCCAATTATACCGATGAGGGTAACGGCAGCACCGATTATGATGAATATGGTGACCCAACTGTCAGAAAGATTCAGGTCAAAGGACATAAACCCGCCAAAAACAGCAAGAATAGCCACCAGCGGCATCATTGCGTTAATTCCTTCGGCTGCACCGCGGTTGCTGTTGTCAACGCTGTCGGTGAGCCAGGAGTTGAATGCTGCATCGTTTGCGGATGAGCCGAAAAATGTCATCACGCAATCCATCACAATGACAAGCGATACACCGAGAGATGCAGCAGATGCAACCATCGGGAAGAGAGCCTCAATGACATCCACCCGTATAAACGCAAAGGAAAGTATGGAAATTCCCCAAACAATATAACCGCCGCAGATAAATATCTTGCGTTTGCCAAGTTTGTCGGAAAGAGCTCCGATGAGCACTGTTGTCAGCGTTGCAGCAACTGCGCTGGCAGATACCATTGCAGAGATATCGGCAGCTGATGCATTGAACATCTTGTAGATGAACACGTTGAAATACATATTCTCAACTACCCAGGCGATCTGTCCAATGAGGCTGAAAAGTGTCAGCGCACACCAAAAGCGGGGAGAGAGTTTCTTTTTCATGGTTGGCCTCCGTAAATCAAATGTATGCTTCTTTGGGAATATCTGTTATTTGCGTAGTTATGTCTGTACCCATACGGGAATAAATTTTTATAACGGCTTCCTTGCAAAGTGCAGCGTCCACGACCCTGACCTCGGCATTGCCTATCCTGCCAAAATGCTGCACACCAAGCTCGGTAAAAGCTCTGTCAAAGTTGGGATAATATTCCGCCACAGAACGGCATTTGGAGCAGTTGTGTTTGAACATTTTGCCATGAATAACGTTGCCGTCATGGTCTATGATAGTGCTGTCAAAAGGCTCATCAGCCAGTCTGTCGGGGATATCCAGCATCTCATCCACAGAGTGGATAAAGGTGTTGCGGTTGTTGCCAACGCCTATAAGCAGTATCTTTGCCTTGAGCTCTGGAAGTTTTCCCCAGCAGGAATCGGGGGCGGCAGGAGTGAGGCGTGTTTCTTCACCCTTTACAAATTCTGCGGCGGCTTTGCCGTGAGCCCAGACGGAGTGTGTGGGATGAAGTGAACGTATACCATCTTTCCTGAATGCGGCAACCGTGGGCAAGGTGCCGATGCAGGGAAGGGTTTTGTTAACATCGAATACAGGCTGGTCCTTGTTGACATTTGCCCATGTATGGGTGGGCACAATAAAAAGTCCGTCGGAGAGATATTCGCAAAAGGCATCGATAAGAGCGTCTGCGCCGTTTTCGATCTTTCCAACCGCCCTCAATGAGGTATGTATTAGCAGTGTGTCGGTCGGTTTTATTTCAAGTGCTTTGATATTAGCTTTAAGCTCTTCTTTGGTAAACATAAAAATAACAGCTCCTGAGCATAAATGGTTGTGAACAGTATTATTATAACATAAAGCCTGCTCCCATAAAAGAGAGCAGGCTTTGTTTTTTGTTGTTTATTGCAATTATTATTCTGCAACAGCTTCCGGTGCGTTGTTTTGGGGATGGACAACTGCTTTTTTCATCCAGTTTCCGCGTCTGTACCAAAGATAGGTTATAACAGCACCCATGACCCAAACTGCCAGCAGCGAGACGAAGAGAGCCTCGGGAGCGCCGTTGGGCCATTCTTCGGAGCGTGTGAGATATGCAAGCAGATATGCGAGGGGGATACGGATGATAACGGTGGTGATAATGGAGATCCACATGGAGGGGAGTGTGTCTCCGGCGCCGCGCATAATTCCGCCGAAAACCTGAGTGAAGCACATTGCAAGGTAAC
>JAFSHJ010000010.1 GCA_017440425.1 Oscillospiraceae bacterium
CGCAGGGCAAAATTCCCTGAGGCACACCGGTTTTGTCATACAATTCCTTGGCGAAAAAGTATCCCGGACCAACACCTCTGCAGGGTGCAGGCAGCGGCAATTTTGGCAGACGGCGGTCGGCACGTGGTTCAGCCATCCCCTTGTGGCGCAGCACTACGGGGTCATCCGACAGCTCAAGATGGTGAAGCAACGGATGTGCCTCTTTCCACTCATCGCTCATATACCGTGCCCTGACGTGCGCCTCCGGGGCAATGAGGTGATCCTCTGCGGTCATGTGTCCCACGCCCTGCATATTGGACTGACCTGCGGCAAGCCAAAGGTCGCCCACATAGATATCCTTCAGCGTTACGCTGTCTGTGTCATCCGAAAAGGTGATGCTGTAAGGTCCGCCGACAGCTATCCCCGTCAGCCTGAACAGACCCTTTTCACCGTCCATGCACTCCAATTTTCCGAGAGAAACGCCTGCCTCTCCCGTTGTTTCAAGCTCTATATAACACTCGCATCCGATATTTTCACGGCGCTGAAGCACCGCACCGTTTTCTGTTCCGCAATTTATTTTCATGTTTTTTCCTCCGTGTTTAGTCTGCCGTTTTTATCCACACATCGATCTCATCGTCTGTGGGCATTTCAAAGCGGGATTCGAATTTTGCGGCAAGATTTTCATCCACAAAATATGCAATGCCTTCATCTTCAATCACCGCTTCGTTTCTCTTCTTTATGCGCTCCCGCCAAACCTCATCGGGAACATCTATGCAATGAAACTCACAGTTGATATTCCGGGATTTGTAAAACTCTTTAAGGGAATCCCGCTGTTTTTTCTGCCAAAATCCCCAATCCAACACCACATCCGTGCCCGATGCGATGATCTCAAGCGACTTGTTAAGCAGATACTTCTGAATTTTTGCTGCATATTCATCGTGTTTTCCGCCGCAATGCTGTCCCCACACCGCAAGCATCAGCTCATCTGTTGAGAGCAGCACCGCATTGTTTTTTCGGCAAAGTCCGTGGGCATAGGTGGTTTTGCCGCAGCATATTTTTCCGCAGATGAAAATTACCTTTGCCATTTTATGCTCCTTTTGCCATTATATCAGCTTTATCTCTGTTTGTCCACGCAAATTCACCAGAAAGCTTGCTTTCCACTCCACCCTTTCGGCAGGTTCAAAGCGCATTCCTGAGCAGGCTGCGTGGAACTTTCCTCTTTCCACACCGAAAATAACTGCCGTGGGACCGTCTGCACCGCCGATAATGGCTATCACGGTGCTGTTTGTTGCGGTGGGAAGATACAGCGCCTTTTTTCTGCATCTCGGCTGATCACTCGGCTGTGCGTCCTCCACCATCAGCACATTGTCGCCTATTTCGGGTGACACGGAATACACCATCCGTTTATAGTGGGTTGGATATTCCATATTCTCACCGAAAATTTCGGCAGGGTTCTCTGTGTGCATCTCATCGTCGGTGATATCCAGCGCGGTGAGGGTATATTTTTCGCCGCTGACGGGGTGTATCACCTCCGCCTTATCCCCGACATTTTCAAGACTGATGCTGCCTGCAGGTATTTTGGAGCTTTCTCCCACAAGCTTCAGGCTCATACTGTTTATTTTGGGTTTGCGTGCCGTAGCCCAGGGAAAGGACATACGGATAAACACCCAGCCGCAATGCGGATCACAGCCGTAGTGCTGCAATATAGCTTCTGTGCTTCTGTCGTTTATGCAGCCATCGGGCAGGCAGGGGTTCCAAATCTCGGTGCAGCCGCTCTCTGTGAGAATTTTCTTTCCGTTTACGGTCAGTTCCGCATTCACGTTGATGTTCAGCGGATCTTCCTGAGCCATAAGCTGATGCTCCTCTTCGCCGTATACAGCGGTGGCGCTATCGCCATTCAGGTGCCACTTTTCATTGAAGCTGCATATTTTATCCCGCTGAATTTTTACGCAGACATCTGCAACCAAGCCTTTTGCACAGAGATAGACCGACGGCACTCTCCACTCTTCCCCGCCCCACACGAGGCTTTTATCAATGGCAAGCTCTTTTCCCGGGCGGCTTCTGTTTTTGGAATAAAAGCACTCGCCGAAATAAACCTTCCAAGCGGAATAGTCCGCACGCGGCGGTGCCCACAGACAATATTCCATTGAATATTTGATTTTGCTGTAGTCAAAATTCCGCTGTATCTCCCTTATATAGTCATAAGGAGCTTCCATTGGCTGGATTTTCAGTTCTTTTTCTATTACTTTGAGTATTTCTCTTTGTTTATTATACAGTTTGTTTTCTTCCAAAAAGCTTTCGAACTGCTCTTTGGTTAAAAAGTGCGCCTGCTCTATTGCTGAAACATCACCGCAGGTCAAGAGCAACTTTAAAAAATCCTCAAAGCTATTTGCCACAGGGTTGACATAGTCATCGTTATAGGCGCTCATTGGGTTGACGGCAAAGACGGTTTCGCCCAATCCGCGCACGAAGCAAAAGTGGATGCCATCCACCCCTGCCCAGCCGATGATTTTTGCCCCTTTGGGGGTGCAGAAATATGTACTTTCCTCGCTGCTCATCTCCAAACCGATGGCGGCGTGGTCGATGTTCAGTTTTTTATATTTTTCGTAGAGTTTTTTCATTGTTCGCCTCTGTTTTTCGCTATCTCAATAAACTCCCGCTCGCTCTCTATATCCGATGCATAGGGATAGGTTTTTGCGCATTTTTCAAACAGCTCCAGCATCTTCTCTGCCTTGCTGACATCCTTTTCACCCAACAGTGCATACACATACTCCGTGCGGATAACAGAGGGATAGGTCTTCATAGATCTCATCAGCTTTTTCTGCTGTTTATCCAAAAGCACGTTCAATTTTTCCTCTCGGTTTTCGCCGATCAGCTCGCAATAGGCACAATCGCATTTCATAAGTCCGCTGTGAAGTCCCACTATCGCCGTATCCTTCTCCAGCAGCTCGCTCATCACGGAATAAGCTTCGTCGAACCTATGCTCATCCATCAATCTGTTGCAATAGAAAACGCCCATAACTGCTGTCATACTGTTTTGCATTTCTTCATCCGAAGGCAAACCAAACCATTCCTTCGGCATATCTTTCAATCGCACACCTCTTGCTACCTGCTCGTTTGCCTTCATCTGCACCCAAAAAGAGCGCAGCGCACCCGCATTTTTGCCCAACGACAGTGCATTATAACCGTCGTTATCAACTGTGCCAAGTCTCATCGGCACGCCGTTCATCAATGCAAATCCGAAGCCTATAACTGCAAAAATCATGCAAAACAGCGAGAAATAGCCTATCCCGCTGACAACATATAGCACCAATGCTACTGCGCTCACCGCCGTATTCATCAGCGAGCCGCCCAGGTTATACAAAACATATGGAATTTTTCCGTCCTTCATCTCCGGCGGTATCATAAGACACTGTCCGCCCGTGCCCGCCAGCGAAAAACGCTTGAATTTCAGTTTACCATCTGTTTTCACTCACATAAAGCTGCCTATTCTGAAGGA
>JAFSHJ010000102.1 GCA_017440425.1 Oscillospiraceae bacterium
CTTGGGGCCCTTTGCAGCTTCTTTTCTTGCGCTCTCTCGGCGAAGGCTCTCGCGCGCCTCGCTGCCGTCGTATGCGCGGGCTCTGATGGCTGCCGCTCTGTCGTATGCCTTCGCGTATGCGCCGGAGGCAAAGGGAGTCTGAACCTCGTATGCCGCGGTCCTTCTCATTGCAGCTTCAGCCTTTGTTCCCGCCTTCACCTTTGTGAAGCGAACTGTCTCGGCTGTTGCCTTACTCTTTACACGAACATCACCGCGAACGAACTGCGCGGTCTCCTCAAAAGGATTTGCAATACTTTTTGCGCGGGAAACTGCAGGGGACGCCTTTTTTACTCGTGTGAATGATGCGGTCTGCACACGGGTATCTTCATTTGCAGCTACACCTCTGCCGTCAAATCTTGCCATAAGTCTCTGGCAAAGAGGGTTCTCAGCCGCTGTTGTTGTTCTTGTTTCGGCGGACGCCATGTGCAGCACTCCTTTCTATAATTTATAGATTAAAATTATTATATTTTTTCACAAACCCTGAGCTTTGCGCTCCTCGCTCTGGGGTTATATTCAAGCTCCGCATCGGAGGGAGCTATAGGTTTCTTTGTTACAAGCTTTACCGAAGGCTTTTTCTTACAAACGCACACGGGAAAGTCTGAGGGACAGGTGCAGGGATTTTCAAGATTCTTGAAGGTCTGCTTGGTGATCCTGTCTTCAAGGGAATGGAAGGTGATGACAGCCGCCCTGCCGCCCTCACGGAGTCTTTCAACTGCGCATCTGAGGGAAGGCTCGATAATGGTAAGCTCGTCGTTAACTTCGATTCTTATTGCCTGGAAGGTTCTTTTTGCGGGGTGCTGGTTTTCCTTTTTTCTTGCTCCTTGGGGGATAGCATTCGTAATAATATCCGCAAGCTCAAGAGTGGTCTCAATGGGCTTTTCCTCTCTTGCCGCAACGATTGCAGCGGCAACTCTCATGAAAAACTTTTCTTCGCCCCAGTCGCGGATGATACGTCTCAGCTCCTCTTCGCTGTATCCGTTCACAACGTCTGCCGCAGTCTTGCCTGAGCTTCTGTCCATTCGCATATCAAGAGGTGCATCCTGAGAATAGGAAAAACCGCGTTCTCTTTCGTCAAGCTGAACGCTGGATACGCCAAGGTCCCAAAGGACACCATCTATTTTATCAATACCGAGCTCGTCCAAAACGTCGCCGATCTCGGAATAATTCGTTTTTACAACAGTTGAAGCTTCCCCGTAAACCGAAAGACGCTCGCGGCATCTTTCTATTGCTCTGTCGTCACGGTCAAGGCTGATAAGACGAGAGCCCTCGGGAAGTCTTTTAAGTATAGCTTCGGAATGACCGCCACCGCCTGCGGTACAATCTACGAACACACCGCCGCGCTCGGGCAGGAGCGCATCCACCGCCTCATTGAGGAGAACCGTAATATGTGCAAACTCCATTTTCTGGCCTTTCCTATTTATATTTATATAGTCAATTATTAATTGTCTTTTTTGCTAATTTTATATATCAAGCTCGAGCATCTTTTCGTTGAGCTCGGAGAGAAGATCATCAGTAAGCTCTGTGAGAGGATTCTTAGCCTCCGCCCAAAGCTCTACGCAGTCGCCGCAGCCCACGAAAGTTACGCTGTCCTCCATTCCGGCAAACTGGAGGAGCTCTTTATCGATCATAACTCTTCCCTGTCCGTCGGGGGTTACCTTTTTTGCATTACCGCAAAAGATTCTCTTCAAGGTCCTAACCTGAGACTTCGGATATGACTCAAGCTTTGCTACAAAGTTCTCCCATTCACTCTCGGAGTAAGCTGAGAGGCATTTGTCTAGATTGATGGTGATAACGATGGGAGATCCAAGCTCTTCTCTGAACTTCGCAGGAAAGAACACGCGGTTCTTAGCATCGAGAGTATGAGTATGATTTCCGACCAAACCGTTCCTTGACACTGCGATCTCCCTCCATTTCTCCCCCACTTTTATGCAACGATCATGCACTAACTATGCAATCTTCCACCACAGGGGTGCTATTATTATAATATGTCCCCCTTTTATTTGCAATACATTTTTGTAAGTTTTACAATATTTTTTTTGCTATTTCGCAGTATTTTTCTATGCATTGTGCTTTTTTTACCAAATTCCCTGCCAAAATATACCATTTTTCCTATTTTTTATCATTTCTCTGCATGAACAAATGTTTTATGCTTTTGCTTAAAATCCTTTTATTCATTTGTCAAAATATGCCGTTTTTTAAAGCTTTCTCATTGCCGAAAAAGCAGTGAGACGATTGCAAAACAGAGCTTTTAGCATCAATCAAAAGGATTTTTTGTGTTATTCTTAAATCGTCAAATTACGGTTTATATGTCGCTTTTTTGTAAAAAAGCTCCGCAAAAAACTTCAAACTATGGGAAATATAGAATGACAGAGTATACCTATAGACAACTTTTTAATCCCTTTTTTGAAGTTTTTCGGGGGTGTGGGGGCCTTTTTTCAAAAA
>JAFSHJ010000103.1 GCA_017440425.1 Oscillospiraceae bacterium
GTGATATTTGGGTGTTCTGCCGTAATATATCTCTGCAACTTTTGCTTTTGCAAGCTGTGTGTAGCGCTCCTGCTCTTTGAGAAGTTCAGCAGGAACCTCTGTCTTTGCACAACTGTTCAAGTTTTTTCCTCCAAAAAGTTTGCTGTATTTATTTTTCGCTCTTTTTGCGTTATTATTTCAACTAAACACAAAAACACAAACACGCAAAGATGCGGACAGTTTTATCTGCATCTTTGCGGTATTATTTGAATATCTCGTTCTTGTGCGGATATCATTCTTCTTCGGAACTGTCGCTCTGCTGCGGTCTTATTATGATGACTCCGCTGCTTGTTTCAGACTCTTCCGAGCTCTGTTCGTCTTTAACAAACAGTATGATAACATCCACATTGGGATCTATCTTTTCGCCTTCGGTCTTGTTTGTTCTCAAAACAAATCCGGGCTGACCCTCTTCGCTGGCAATCGGCATAACTTTATAGTAGACACCCATATCTCCCAGCACCTTCATTGCGTAATCCACGGTGCTTCCCACAAGATCGGGCATCTCCTCATACTGTGAGCCTTTGCTGACATAGAGAGTTATGCTGAGCTTTTTGTTTTTCTGCAGGTCTGTTCCCTTTTTCACTGACTGATCGTAGATTATTCCCTCGGGATAGCTGTCGTTGTAATCATCCACAAACTCAAACCTGAAGAAATCCACATATTCGGCATTTGCCTTGACAGTTTCAATATACTGTCCCACAAAATCCGGCACCTCTGTAATGGTACCTGCCAGCTCGTCTATATCGATATCGGAGAGATCGGATACGTTGACACCCTGCTCATCCTGTATCTTCTGATACTGAGTATAGAGCACCATTCCGCCCACAGCGATAAGGATAACCATTGTAACAAGGCAGGCAATAACGCCATAAGGCATACCTCTTCTTGCATAGCGCTGGAAGAAGTTGGGCTCTGCCTTTTCTGTTTTAGTGCTGCCCTCTTTCTTTTTGGGCAGGTTCTTATCCTGAGCCACAAACACAGCCGTGTGGCTTCCGCCCTCTGTGAGCAATGCGGAAATAAGCTGATCTATTGTCTGCAGCCTGGATTTGGCATAGAGCAGCATTGCCTCAAAGATTGCCTCGGAGACATTCTGCGGCACTGCAGAGTTGAGCTCGAAAATAGGCACAAGATTATCTTTGATCTTGCGTTCGGTACTCTCGGGAGGTCTTGTGCCGGTGAGAGCACGGTAAATTACCGCTGCAACGGAATAAACGTCTGTCCAGCTGCCCTGATAACCGTCTGCCTGATACTGCTCCGGTGCGCTGTAGCCGTCGTAAAGGCTGCCGCCGATCTCGCTCTGGGCACACCTGGATTCCGCAATGCAGAATGCAGAAAGATTAATTGCTCCGTTTGCATCAACAAGCAGCGTTCTCGGAGAGATTCCTCTATGTATAATGCCTTTTGCGTGAAGCGCCGAAAGTGTCTCCAGCACCGGCATAAACAGCTTTTTAACCTGCGCCCATGTCATCTCTCCGCCGTTGCCGGTGAGTGCATCCTCCAGCACAACGGTGTTGACGTGTCTGGATACCGCATAGGCTGTGGAGTTTTCTGCAAAAACATCCGTCACCGGGATAAGGTTATCCATGGGACCCATGAGCATCAGCTTTTTCTTGAGCTCTACAAAATCCGCAAGCAGAGATTTGAAGGCGGCTTCGTGTCCCCTCTTGGGAATTACCTCCATGTCATATTCGTCTCTGGTGCATATCTCCCGCGGGAAATATTCCTTTATGCTAACCTTACACTTTGCGCTAATGTCGTATCCTATATATGTTACTCCCTCGGCATCCTCAAAGGTAGCCATACCTGCTATGTATCTTGTTTTAAGCAAAGTGCCCGGCACAAGATGGGCGCTGTCGTAGGGCATATCGTTGGTGCCTGCGCACACCGTGCATCGGCCGTTTTCACCCATTCTCGACATACAACGCATGCAAAGATCAAGTCCGTTACTGTTCATATATAAAAAATCATCCTCTCCGAAGATGGTCGTTTCTGCATAACCGCATAACTCTTCTACTATATAATAACCTTTTTTTTAAATATATGCAATATCTTTATTTCAAACAAAAAATAAATTTATTTTTTTGACACATTTTAGTTTTTATCCGCAAGCCTTATTTATCCCTTTTTCTCAAAAAAATGGGGACACAGACACGGTCTCTGCCCCCATTCCCCGTTGTCATGTTTATTTTTGCAGTTCATCCTCTATGTACTCGATCTTTGCCGCAGTAGGATCGGCAAAATTAGCTCCGCAAAAAGGACAAACTTTTTTATTTTCCAAATCAAGGTCATACATCTTAAAGCGCTCTTTGCAGCTTGGGCAGCGCCAAAAAAACATTGTCAGCACAACAAATCCCACCAACATGGCCAGCGCTGCAGCCGAAAGCGTTATAACAAGCCAGTTCTGCATAAATCCGTTGAGGAGCAGCACCAATATTATAACTATAAAAGAAGCACCAAGCAGCGCCTTGCTTATATTTCTCATTTTTAATGTCTTCATAATCAGCACACGTCTCCCTTTTGAAAATGTTTCTGTAGTTTATTCTATCACACATCCCCCATTTTCTCAACAATAAAATTTAAACAAAATCTTCCTGCAAAAAAAGAGCGGGCGCCATGCTTTTTAAGCACAGCGCCCGCCTTTAGAGGTGTTTTACTGTATTTCTATTTTTTTGGGTTCTTTCTTTTCTTCTACCAGCTTGGGAAGTGTGATATCCAGAATGCCGTTGTTATAGGATGCGGATATCTTTTCGGCATCTATGCCGGAGATATCGAAGCTTCTGCTGTAAGAGCCGAAGCGGCGCTCACGTCTGACAAAATTATCGGTCTTTTCTTCGTTTTCAACCTTCTTTTCAGCCTTGATGGTGAGATATTTATCCTCCAGCTTGAGCACTATCTCATCCTTGCTGTATCCCGGAAGCTCTGCCTGGAGCAGATAGCTGCCTCCGTTATCAATGATGTCGGTCTTGAAGCTGTTTGCGGAGCGATAGAAATCGTTGAAAAAGCTTCTTTCAAAATCGTTGAAAAAACTGTTCATACTTCTCTGTGTGCGGGAGATGGGCATAAGTTCAAACATAACAGATCCTCCTTTTGAATCTTAATTGGTTTGGGTTTGTTTTCTTGCCTGTTTCTTGTTTTTTGCGCTAACTCAGTTGTTCTTTTCAGGTCTTCTCTTTCTTCTTTTATTTTCCGTACTCCCTCTTGAGTACAGTTATATTATAGCCCGAATTTATATAATTATCTTTACACTTTTATTGCCTAATTGTAAATTTTAGCACTCTACCGCATAGAGTGCTAAATATTCTTATTCCGCTGTTTGTTATTGACTGCCACAGCTTTTTCTTCTATAATATTCAATGTAAAATTTCACCGCAAGGAGTTAATGTTATTATGGAAATTATGAAAAATGCTGTTCCTGTAACCTTTTCCGATCTTGAAACATTCGAAAACGCATACCACAGCAAACGCTATTATGCCGCAATGACACACTCTGTATCCAAAACAAGTGTTGCCGACGCAGCTTTTTGCCCCGAAAATGCCTACCGTATGCGCAGAGTATATTTCATAGATATCCCCACCCTGCCCGTTACAAACCAAAAGGCAAGCGGACGCTGCTGGCTGTTTGCCGCACTGAACGTTATGCGTGAGATAATCGCCAAAAAATATAACCTTGAAAAGTTTGAGATCTCCCAAAACTACATTGCATTCTGGGATAAATTCGAAAAAATCAACTATTTCCTTGAGAGCGTCATCGACACCGCAAACCTTCCCTCAGACGACCGCACCGTTTCCTGGATAGTCTCCACCGGCATACAGGATGGCGGTCAGTGGGATATGATGGTTGCTTTGGTTAAAAAATACGGTCTTGTTTCCAAAGATGCCATGCCCGAAACATTCCAGAGCAGCAACACCGGCGCAATGAATGCCATGATAAACACCAAGCTCCGTGCATACACCGCCGAGCTTCGCAGGATGATCCGCGGCGGCGCTTCCGCAGAAGATGTGAACACCGAGAAAAACCGCATCCTCTCCGAGATGTACCGCATTCTCTGCATCTGCTTCGGTGAGCCTCCCAAAAAGTTTGACTTTGAATATAAAAACAAAGACACGCTTGAATACGGAATCATCTGCGACATCACTCCCACAGAGTTTTATGAGAAATATATCGGCGGCATCCTTGATGATTATGTAAGCATCATCAACGCTCCCACAGAAGACAAGCCCTTCAACAAAACCTACACCGTAAACTATCTCGGCAACGTGCTGGAAGGCGCTCCCATCCTCTATCTCAACCTGGAGATGGATGAGCTCGTCTCTCTTGTCATCAAGCAGCTCAAGGATAAAGAGGTCGTATGGTTCGGCAGCGACGTCGGCAAGTTCGGCAACCGTGCCGAGGGCATTTGGGATGATCTCTCCTACGATTACGGTTCCGCTTTTGATATAGATTACGATATCTCCAAGGCTGATGCGTTGGATTACCGCAACAGCTGCATGAACCACGCAATGGTCATCACCGGCGTTAACCTTGACGAAAACGACAAACCCAACCGTTGGAAGATCGAAAACAGCTGGGGTGATCAGAACGGCGACGAAGGATACTATATGATGAGCGGCACCTGGTTCGACCGCTTTGTATATCAGGCTGTTGTCCACAAAAAATATCTCTCCGAGGAGCAGCTTAAAATGCTTGAAGAGAAACCCATCCGCCTCAATCCCTGGGATCCTATGGGCTCTCTTGCCAACTGCGACTGATAACAAACCTTAACTTAAAAGCCATGTGAAATATTTTTCGCATGGCTTTTTCTTTACATTTTTCTCTGTATGTTGTAAAATCTCTATGTAACATCAATTTGAAAGGTGATTGTAATGCGCAACAAAATCAACGGCATCGCTGTATGCAACCCGGTGGAGCTCGACCGTGAATATATGCTGTTCACTGCAGATTACGCCATTGCCCACGGCATCAACCATTATCAGATAGTGGGTCCCATCCACAACCCGGAAAAAGGCAACATCGACGGAATGACATTCTACCGCAAATATTCTCAGTTCAACGATGAGAAAAATGCGGAATATGTGCGTTTTTGTGAATCCGTTGTCAATGAGGTGTGCGACAAGCTCTTCCTCGCCGGAATCAAAACCTATATGTGGCACCACGAGCTCGAGGTTCCCATCCGCTTCAAGGAAGCATTTCCCGAGATCCTCAACGAAAGCGGTGACGTAGAGGTAACTCACCCTCTTATCCGTGATTTTCTGGAGAACAAGCTGGCAGATTTCTTTGCAGCCTATCCCAAGATCGACGGCGTTATCCTCACTCTGCACGAGACAAGGATCCCGCTGCTTAAACTCAAAAACCAAAAGCTCTCCAAGATGGATCGTGTAAAATACGTTACCGAAATTTTATACAACACCTGTAAAAAGCTTGGAAAAGAGCTCATCGTCCGTCCCTTTGCCAGCATTGAAGAGGACTACGAGATGATGACCAAGGCATATGAGCAGATATCCGAAGAGATGGTCATTATGGATAAGTGGACCCAGTTCGACTGGTCTCTCACCCTGCCCGAAAACCGCTTCTTCAACAAGATAAAGAAGAATCCTCTGCTGGTGGAGACGGATATTTTCGGTGAATATTTCGGACTCGGCAAGCTGCCCATAATGCTGAAGCATCACATTGAAAAGAACTACAGCTACTGTGAAAAGTTTTCTCCCATCGGTTATATGTCCCGCATTGACAGAGCCAACTATCACTCTTTTGGTGATGTGAACGAGGTAAACTACAGTATTATGGAGGCTCATCAAAACGGCGAAGACGTTGATGCCGCTATCGATGCATTCTTTGCGGAACGTTACGGCGATGCAGGCACAGATGTCCGCCGCCTGATGGAAAACACCGAAGATATCCAACGCAGGATATTCTATCTCAACAACTATTATTTCACCCAGGGAAGCCGCTTCCCCCACATCAACCACAGCAAAAACCATTTCTTCTTCGAAATGATGAAGGAAGAGCATTATCTTCTCTCCAGAGAGTGGTTTATTCCCAAGGATTGGGAGCGCGGCAGCATTGAACAGCTGCTTGAGGAAAAAGCCTCCGCCGTTGCCGATTGTATAAAGGACACAGAGCTTCTTGCGGCACTGGAAGGCAGGATACCCGATGAAGAATACCTCTCCCTCAAAGACAAATTCCAAAACCTTTATTATGTTGCACTTGCATGGCAGCAGCTCACAAAGGTGTTCATCAGCTACACCAAATATTTTGAGGTTGGCGGTCAGCACTATGAAGATGAGTTGAATGCTGCGCTCTCTGCCCTTGAAACTGTTGACAGCGAGGCGGTTTCCGTTCTCGGAGACAAATTTTATATCCGCGCACTCAAGGTGGACCAACTTGGCAGACATTGCTCCGATTCCCCCATTCTCACCTTTATCGATGAGGTCAAAACCTCTTTTGCCATCGACAGAGAAGCAACAGCACGGCTTTCTGCGGAAGATCTTTGTGATTATGTTGTTTGCGGAAGTGCCGTTGAGGGACACAAGCTCAAAAAAGAGGTAAACTTCAGCGACACCTATCTTTTCGAGGACGGCGTCTGCCGTATTCCCGGCACCAACCGCGGCACTTCCTTCTCCGTTGTCAACACCCACGGCTGGTTTGGCTACGAAATGAAGGTAAGACCCTTGTGCCAAAACACAATTACCGTTACCGCAAAAGGCAGCAACGGAAACATCTGTTTTAAGCTCACCGTAAACGGCGAGGAATTCGAGATAAACGAGGCTTTTGACGGCAAAAAAGAATTCACGTTCCTTTTTGATGAAAAGCAGGGCAAAGATACCGCCGATATCCGCATCGACCGCATTACAGGATTTACCCCGTTCATCTACGAGATAAAAATCAAATAACTTTCCAAACAATCAAAACCACCGGCAATGCCGGTGGTTTTCTTGGTGCAAAAATTAAAGCTGCGGTAAGCATTTTGCTTCCACAGCTTTTGTTAATTATTTGAATCTTCTCAAAAACTTTGGTCTAAACCATTCAACGTATGCAGAGACAAGTCTTGTTGTGGCAAAATCGTAGACAATAAACACCACGTTGCCCAGTCCCAGCAGCACAAGAGCGGAATATTTTCCGAATGCGCCCATCTCCGTGAGGATATCCGGCATCTGGAACACGAAA
>JAFSHJ010000104.1 GCA_017440425.1 Oscillospiraceae bacterium
CTTTCAAAATCTCCGTTGATATACTGCTCTTCGATTCTCTTCATAGGAGCGAGAGGATAAACGGTATCCTTAAGAGCTTTTGCTCTCAGTTCGGGATAATCACGGATGAGCTGACCGCCGGCAATACCGGAAGGCCAGTTGAATTCATCGTAGATCCAGAAAGAAAGTCCGAGACGTTTTGTCTCTTCCACTGTATATTTGATGACCTCGAAATAGCGGTCACCGAGATATTCGTCTGTTGCGCCCCAAACGTGGTTTACAAAGAAATCGTTGAGACCTTTTTCTTTAAAAGCTTCCAGCTGTGCGGTAATTTCCTGTTCCTGCAGTTCGTCATCCCAAAACCACATTGCGGCGGGACGGTAATCCGGCTGGGACTCAGCAAAGCCCTTCAAAAGTTTATTCTCACAGTTCACAGCTTCTTCCTCCATTCAATTATACATTATATATAGGTTGCTCTGCGCAAAACCTATTCTTTGTGTTTCATTATACTTTATGTCACATTGTTTTGCAAGCTTTTGCATTGCAAAATTAAAACAAAATTTGTTGGGTTGTGCTGCAACCGACAGCAGCTTTTCTGCCGAGCACAGCGGTTGCTTGACTTTATAAACCGTGCTTGGTATAATAAAATTACAGACAATAAAAATTGTTTGATAACTGATGAGAACGGAGGCAGCGACATGATTTGTTTTGACCGCAGACAGTTCGGTTTATTCCAAACGCGTTTTTGGTGCTGTCCGCCGTTGTGGAGAGGTCGAATCAAAACACTTTGCATTTGCGCATGAGCCGGACTGAAGCTAGTCTGCTTGTGCGCTTTTTTGTTTCAGTAGTTACTTTGTAAGCCAAATGTTCATCTTGTAAATTACAGAAAACCAAGGCTTCTCCCCCAAATTATCTTGATTTTTATTAAAAAGGCGTGTTCTCAATGAAGAATTTAAGCAAAATCTTGTTATGTCTGTTCATCACTTCTCTTCTCGTTACTGGGGGATTGCTCTCTTACAGCATACATACCAACTGCAAACTGCGGCTTGAATTTGAACCTAAATCATATGCTTACCCTTATGCCGAAGCGCTGGAAAACGGCGAATTCAACCTTGAACTGCTGACAAAAACAACCTTTGTCGGGGAACATGCTTTGATAGGTTCTCCACCTTTTGAGTACAATATTTCATCCCCCGTCACTATCCGCTATTATTCCAATCCTGACGATATATCTCCCGTTTTCACCGTAGAAAAAGGAGATACCATTTGGTGCCGTCCTCCTTCGCAGAGTGTTTATGAGGGGGATGTCACCTATCACGGACTTGAATCTTTACCTACCGATAAACGCGGATGGAGACTTGCCAAACCGTTTATCACAAAAGGAAAAGAGCAAAACGACACTCTTTTGTATGTGAAACTCTCTGATTTGGATTCTGTTTGCGGCGAGTGGCTGAAAGAAAACGTTGACTTGATCCCATTTTTCAAAAACACAACCCCGAAAGAACGCTCACGGTTGCAGAAAGAATACCTCAAAGATATGCCACTGTATATCGACAACGAATTATATGAACGTGGATCGTATCTCTCACCTGATTTGTTGACCCCCGCTTTCTCTCCTGAATCTGTTGTGAGTCTTTCTGTTTCCGTTGTTTCTTTGGCGGCATATCTCATCCTGCGGCGCAGGGTTAAAAAGTTAAACAAATAGCAAAAGAGGCTGTCTCTTTAATGAGACAGCCTCTCTTTTTTGTATTGTGATAGTTTATTTTGCAGCTTTTTCGAGAACGGGTGCGCCTGCAAGACCGATCTTGATGAAGTCGTTATCCGGGCTGAAGAGGTTGTGGATGGGGAGAGTCATCTTGCATTCGATGGTGTTCTCGCCCTCTACAAACAGTCCCTCGGTGTCGAACTTGAAGGGTTTCCAAAGTCTTACGCCTGCAGACTTGCCGTTGACAATGAGTTCAACTGCATCGTCGTGAGTATCCACGGATACTGCAACTGTCTGCTCTGCTTCTGCCTTGGTGAGTGTTGTCTTGAAGGTGTAGGTGCCGCTGCCGCATACGCGCAGGTGACCCTGCTCGTTGATGGCTGCTGCCTCATATTTTTCTCTCTTTGCGCACATCTTGTTGCCGTCAACCTCAAAGTCGCCTCTGAACTGCAGGAAGGGCATAAAGAAGCCTGTTGCAAATTCCTGAACGGCAACAACTGCTGTCAGGCGGTTTGCACCCTTCTTAAGCAGGGATGCAACTTCGATGCTGGAATCGTTGGGACCCCACAGGCGGCAATGC
>JAFSHJ010000105.1 GCA_017440425.1 Oscillospiraceae bacterium
AGCGTACCCAATCTGCGGCAGAGAGAATGCTGCAGATGAGTTCACCGCCCATTCCTGCAATTATAATATCGTCGGCACAGTTTGGATCAAGTCCGCGAAGACCGTCGCAAAGAACAAGAGAGATCTTATCGCCAAGACCGGTCTCTTCCACCGTTTCGGCAGCTTTTGCAAGAGGCTGTTCGTTTATATCGCAGGCATAGCCGCGGGGGATAGTGCCGCGCTCTGCCAAAGAACAGATGAGATAACCGTGGTCTGTGCCGATATCTGCGACAACAGAGCCGTTTCGCACAAAGGATGCGGCAGTTTCGAGGCGTTCATCAAGATGTATCATAGCAGTTGCTCCATAAAGAAGTTATTACAATAGAAGCCTCCGGTCAAACAGAGCTTGACAGGAGGCTTGCTTGTGAAGTTCCGAAATTACTCAGCAAAGTGATTGTTGAGCTTTTCGATGAGCTCTTCGGGGTCTACTCCGTGAACCATGCAGGCCTGCTCAATGCTTTCGCCGCGTGCGGACGGACAGCCGAGGCAATGCATACCCATTTCGAGGAAATAGGGAGCGCAGGTAACGTCGTGGTCAAGGATCTCGCCGATGAGTGTATCAGCAGTAACAACGAATGCCATTTTAACTTCCTCCGTTAAATTTAATATAACATTATTATTATACCCCAAAAGCAGATATATTTCAACAGCAAACACAAAGAAAATGAGAGAAAAGAAATTTTATTTTGCCTTTATGTTCTCCTTACTGCCAACGGTGCCCCCTCTCCCGCCGACTTAATCGTCGGCGGCTCCCCAGGGATGGGGAGTAGCCTCGCAGGGCGAGGCAGAGAGGGGGCGTTTCAGTGTTGTTTATTCGGTCCAGGGAATGAGGATATCGGTGACTGTGGCGGCATCAAAGCGATAATGTCCCGTGACTTCCGCACGGGGGAGATAGTCTTCCTCACGCTTGGGTTGTCCCGCATTGTGGATGATATAGGGCTGACCCCTGCGGTTGCGAATATCGGAGACGATGCCGATGTGGTTGTTGCTGCCGAAGATCACGATATCACCTGGCTGCCATTGATGGATGGCGGCTGTGTCGTTTGTCAAAACCTGAGCGTGCTCCTCAAAAAACACACGGAGGTTGCGCACACGGCGAAAATCGATGTCGCAGTCACGGACGTCGATATCGTAGGCATCGGGGCGGTTTATAATATCCTCATCCACCATGTCACGCAGGGAATAACCGGCCTGCCTGAAAGCACGCCACACAACGTCGGTGCAGACACCGATATCGTCGGGAGGATAGCCGCCCACCCAATAGCTTCCGTCATAGGTGGGACGGTTTTCGGCATCGGCTTTTGCACCGATGAGGATGTCGGTGTAATCGTCGATGCCGTTTTGGTTGAAATCAACGGTGCTGTGTACCGTTTTTATGGAGAAATCCTCGGCGGTGCGGGTGACTTTGGGAAGAAGATCAAGCTTAAACAAAACAAGAAAAATGATAAGGATAAGCAGCAGAAGAGATATCTGCAAAAAAATGAAATTCCTTTTGGACATAACAAAGCTCCGTAAAAAGGTCAATCGTTGGTGACATCGCCGCTGCCGCTGAGGGAGATGGTCTCACCGAGATATGTGGGTGTGGGACGGAGAATGCAAAAAGCAAAGTCTTTAACTCTGGCAAGCACCTCACGGGTCTCGCGGCTGACAGCATCGGTGTATCTGTGGTAGTCGGACGCAACTCCGTAGGCCTCAACGCCCAGCTGCTCTGCAATGTAAAGTGCGCGGTATAGGTGATATTGCTGCGTTACAATAACGATCTTTTCGGCACAAAAGATGGATTTTGCACGGAATATGCTCTCATATGTGGAAAAACCCGCGTGATCCATAAAAATATCCTCAGAGGGGACACCGCGGTCAATGGCAAACTGTTTCATCGCTCCCACTTCGTTGTAATCCGCCCGACCGTGGTCGCCGCTCATCAGCAGCTTGGGTGAAGCCCCGTGGGAATAGAGCTCCACTCCGCGCTGAAGGCGGTCTGCCAGCAGCGGGCTGGGTACGCCGTTTTCATCCACAAAGCAGCCAAGCACGATAATGCAGTCCACATCTTCAAGTGCGGCGGCATCGGAGGGGGAGAGGATATCCTCGTTGACGGTGAGGCAGATGTATGCATTTATGGCAAACACGCCGATCACGACAGCGGCAATGAGGGAGAGTGCTATTATCAAAATTGTGATGAGAAATTTTTTCATGCTATCCATTCCTCGCTGTGGTCATTGGAGGCGTAACCGCCGTGATAGGGTTTGAACAGACAGAGGACTGCGGCAACCGCAAAGAGAATTGCGGCAGAGATAGTGATGATGCTGAAGATTTTCATTTCGGTCACACCTTTCAAAAAATTAAAGATTTTCGTTTTTAAGTGCATCAATGGGGTTGTCCCGTTTAATTTTGCTCATGGCATAGAGCATTGTTGCAAAAACAACGGCAAAAACGCTGAGGGTGGCAACAAGAAGGGCACCGTAGGGCGGAACATAGTCTGCGGAATAGCCGGTGGCAAGTGCAAGATGGATGAGATAGGATATCACCAGCGAGACGGGCAGACCGAATAAAAGGGAGCGGGAACCATAGAGAACGCATTCAAAGTTCATCATGCGGTTGAAGCCGCGGGGAGTCATTCCAACGGATTTGAGCATTGCAAACTCTCTGCGCCGCAGGCTGATGTTTGTGGAGATGGTGTTGAACACGTTTGCCGCAGATATAAGGGAGATCAGCACGATGAAGCCGTAGGAGAACACCTTGATTATGATAACCATATTTCTATCGGATTCCACATTTTGTGCGTAGTCATAGAGGGCTTGTGTGTCAAAGCCGTTTTCCGCAACCAGCTTTGTGAGAGAGTTGAAGCTGATCGCATGGTTGTCGGAATCAAAGAGAAAGCGGTAGGTGACGGAGCGGACAGATTCCGGCAGAACGGCATCCTTCATGCTTTCGGGATAGAGCAGCACGGGACCGATGTTGTTGCTGTCAATATAAAAGGGTACATCGTAGATTACCGCACCTGAGCGAAGGGTGTAATCCTGCAGCGCCTCTTCATCGGTGAGGTTGAGGATGTCTTCGGGGTCGTTGTTGCCCACATATTGGTGAACAGGCTTGCCCGAATCGTCGTCATAGATCTGTCCGAGATAGGTGTAGCCTTCAATATCCTTTTCATATGTGGCTGTGGCAGAAAAGCTGCTTTGGGTGAGCACGTTCAGCGAGACGTATTTTTCAAGATATTGGTCAAATATCACGTTTCCGTCAAGGGTTATCGCCAGCGGCTCGTCAGGGTCGGTGAAGCCTTTCTGTTTCAATTTATAAGTGTCCAAAAGCTCTTCAAATTTTGCATCGTTAACAAAATAAACCTGAGCGGAAACAGCACGGGTATCGGAATCGCTTTCGGCAAAATAGGAGAGATATTTTTCCGAAAGAACCGAAACCGGCATTTCCAAAACAACGGTGGAACGCATAACGTATGCGGAATCGGTGACCTCCGCAGCGGTGGAGAGTGTCTCCAGCAGCTCATCGGGAGAGGTATCCGTCAGCTGACCCTCGGCACAGCTGAACTGGATATCGTATCCGCTGGTGGAGGTGGCAGAGGTGGCGGCATCCATCAGGTAGGAGGTAAATGCGGAGGTGGAGACGAACAACACGATGCTCATGAAAAGACTGAGCACGGTGGTGCGGTATTTTTTGCGGTTGCGCTTATAGTGTTTGCTTGCCAGCATTCCGGGAAGCCCAAACAGCAGATAGGTGAGCTTTGAGGTCTTCACCGTGCGGCGTTTGATGCTGATATCGGAGGATTGGCGGATGGCCTCCACGGCAGAGACTTTTGTGGCGCGTCTGGAGGGCACCCAGGCAGAGATGAGCACCGTCACCGCAGCAATTATAACCGCAAACACAACGGAGAGCGGCGAAACGCAGACACGCATGGGGATGGGCGAACCCAAAAGTGACGTGAATTTGTTGCCGATTATCAAAAGCGTTACACCAATTCCGCCAATGCCGGAGAGAATGCCGAGTGGAATGCCCACGGCGCTGACGGCAAGTGCCTCAAACAGCACCATTCGGCGGAGCTGCTTTTTGGTGGCACCAACGGAGGAGAGCAGACCGAACTGTTTGGTACGCTCCGAGACAGAGATGGAAAATGCGTTGTATATCAGCGAGACCGAGCCGAAAATGATGAGAGCAATAAAGATTGCTGCAATGCTGCGGAGCATCTTGCTGAAGTTATCAAATCGGGAGAGTCCCGCATAGGCCAGCACATCGGTGTTATATTTGCCGCTGATGTGGTTATCTGCCATAAAATCGTAGATCTCTTTTGCCTTATCCATCTTGAAATAGACATCGAAAGCCGCATCCTCCGCGGGAGCTGCATCCGCAAGAGTGATGGCGGTGTAGCCGGGAGCGGAATAATCCTCAAAGGAGGGACGCTCGTAAAAGCCGACGACGGTATAAGTGCGTGTCTCAAAAATTTCCAGCGTCTCATCCTGAACAACCGATTCACCCTTCACATAGATAAAGTTGGGGGTGGATTGTCCGAGAGAAAAGCCGTCGCTCATTCTCTGGCCTATCTCAAGGGTCAGGGTGTCGCCCAGCTGACATTTCACCCCGCCGTTGACGTAGAGATGTTCGGGCAGAATAATCTCCTCCGAAGATGTGGGATAGCTGCCGGAGAGCAGATGGATCGGCATAACGTTTTCAAAATCCGCAGAGGTGCCGAGAATATACAGATAGGGCTTGAACTCGTTTTTGCTTCCCTCGGCATAGGCGTAACCGATCTGCTGGGCGTATACGGAATGCTCTATCTTATCGGAGGAGGTGATGCGGTCGAGTATGGTGCCGTTCGCATCAAGGGCACAGCCGTGCCAGTCGCCGTCCACATAGGTGGCGTGCTGCAGGGCATAGTTCTGCATGCTGGAGACAAAGGTGGTGACAGCGCATATCATTGCCGCAGAGAGAATGATGCCGATAATTGTGACGACGGTGCGCACCCTGTTCTTTTTCAGCGTCTGCAGAGTGACTTTGTTGAAGATGTTCATCTGCGGATCACCTCGTCACGGGTTATCCTGCCATCCTCAATGGCAAGGATGCGGTCTGCCTGCAGGGCAATGCTCTCATCGTGGGTGATTATGATGAGGGTCTGGTTATATTTTTGGTTGGAATATTTCAGCAGCTCCACAATTTCCTGGCTGTTTTTGCGGTCAAGGTTGCCGGTAGGCTCGTCAGCAAGCACAACTGCAGGCGCATTCATCAGCGCACGTCCAATGGAGACACGCTGCTGCTGTCCGCCGGAAAGCTGGTTGGGCAGATGGTTTTCCCGTCCCTTGAGGTTGAGTGTGGTCAAAAGCTCCTCAAGGCGCTCCTTGTTCACCCGCTGTCCGTCCATCAACACGGGGAGGGTGATGTTCTCCGTCACGTTGAGCACGGGAATGAGGTTGTAAAACTGATAGATAAGTCCCACCTGACGGCGGCGGAAGATGGCAAGCTGCTCGTCGTTTTGGGCATAGATGTCGGTACCGTCCATATAAACCTTGCCGGAGGTGGGTTTATCCACACCGCCGAGAATGTGCAGCAGGGTGGATTTTCCCGAGCCGGAGGGACCGATTATTGCAATGAAATCTCCTTTGTCAACGGAGAAAGAGACATTGTCAAGGGCGGTCACCTTGTTTTCACCGCTGCCATAGGTCTTGCAGAGATTTTCAACTCTTAAAATTTCCATAAAAATTCTCCTTTTTGGTTTTACAAGAATATCTTATCTCTTCAAGGTGACGGTGGGGTGACTTTAAAATTACAAAAACGTCACTTTGTGCCGAAAAGAGGAAGTGAACCCTCCGAAGGATGGGTTCACGTTAAAATGTTCCTTTAAAAAATCTTATTGTGAAGCGGGCACCCTTTGATGGCAGGTTTTCCGCTTTGATGCTGCCGTTTTGTGCCGAAATTATAGTTCTTGCAAGGGCAAGACCGATGCCGAAGCTCTTGTCAACCGAGTTTTTGCCCTTGTAAAATCTCTCAAAAACATGGGGCAGGTCCTCTTTTGCAATGCCGCAGCCGCTGTCGGAGATGACTATTTCAGAGAAAAGGGCATTTTCAGCAGCCGTAATATCGATGCTGCCGCCGTCGGGGGTGTGCTCCATGCAGTTTTTGATAATGTTGCCCAGCGCCTCGCAGGTCCAGGAGAGGTCGCCCGCAAAATTGCCCTCGGCAGATAGGGTCAGCCGCTGTTCTTTCAGCTCAATGGGGATGAGCAGGGGCTCAACGGAGCGGTCCAGCAGCTCTTTGAGGGTCGTGTTCTCTTTTTTGAACTCAACGGTGCCCGCATCCAGCTTGGATATTTTGAGCAGCGCCGTTATCAGCCACTCTATGCGGGAGAGCAGCGCAAACATCTCCTGCGACAGACGGATGCGCTGTTCCTCTGAAATGTTGGGTTCGGAGAGCATTGATGCGAGCAGGTTGATGGAGGTGAGCGGTGTGCGAATCTGGTGGGAGATATCCGCCAGCGAATCGGCAAGCAGAACCTTGTCATCCACAAGCTGCTGCTGTTGTTCCCTCAGGCGCACCGTCATTTTGGATATCTCGCTCTGCAAAACAGCCAGCTCACCCTCGGAATATTTTTCAAGGGAGATGCGGGCGTTGCTGTGGAGTATTTTGTCGATATCGGCGGAGAGTGCGGAAATTTTTCTGTATCGGATAAATGTGATGGTCAGGTGGAGCAACGTAAAAAGCACACCGATGGCAAAGGCAGCCGTCCAAAGGGAGCTGTCATACAGCCATGCCGCAAAGGTGACGAGCAGCGTTGCCGCAGCATGAAGGATAAGTCCGGTGCGTATCTCGGGATTCCTCAAAAATTTCATCATATATCCATCCTGTAACCCAAACCGCGGACAGTTTTGATGACCGTCGGGTTTTGGGGATCATTCTCAATTTTTTCACGCAGCCGCTTTATATATACGGTGAGGGTGTTGTCGTTGACAAAATCCCCTGCAATATCCCAGATGGCGGCAAGCAGCTGGCGGCGGGAGAGCACCGTGCCGCGGTTGTTGATGAACACCAGCAGCAGGCGGTATTCCAGCGCAGAGAGATAGAGATCGTGACCGTTTTTGGTGGCAGTGCCCTTAACGGTATCCACCGCCACATCGCCCAGCTGTATCATTCCGCCGCCGCTTCCGGTGAGGCGCAGAATGTTTTTGATGCGAAGCACAAGCTCTCTCGGGCGAAAGGGTTTGGAGATATAGTCATCCGCACCCAGCTCAAAGCCGGTGACGGTGCTGTATTCATCGGAGGAGGCGGTGAGGAAGATGACGGGAAGGCCGTAGTCTGCCTTTATTGCGGAGCAAACCGAAAAGCCGTTGCCGTCGGCAAGGGAGACATCCAGCAGAACAAGGTCAAATTTATCCTCTGCAAGTGCGGCAAGAGCAGCGCTCTGCCCGGATGCGTGGGTCACAAAAAAGCCCTCGGTGTGCAAAAATTCGGTCAGCGCAGAGACGATGCTTTTGTCATCCTCAACCAACAGCAGTTTGATCATTGAAGCTTCTCCTTACGGTGGGTTTTGAAAGAATTTACAGCTTAACATTATACTATAAAAAGATTGTGATATCAATGAGAATAAATTCTTTCAAAATACTTAAATTTGACACAAAAAATTAACGGAACCCACTATATCGGGTCCCGTTAGCTGCAGAAATATAAAATTATCTGAAAAGTACTCCGTTTTTGTTGTATACGGCAAGCTTGGTGTAGCCTATGCTGTCAAACTTTATGCCGCTCTTTTCGCAGAAATCGCCGAACACCAGCATGGGGTTGATGTTCACCGTGTTGCCTGCGGAAAGACGAAGTGTCAGCGTAAGCTCGCCGTTTTGTGCGGCAGGCTGTTTCTGCTGCATAAGATGGGGCTTGACATCGATATCCTTTATGCCTGCCTTGGTTTTTTTTGCAA
>JAFSHJ010000106.1 GCA_017440425.1 Oscillospiraceae bacterium
GCCGAGGCAAAGAAATATGATTTTGCCAGCGTTTGCATCAACCCCTGCTACGTTGCTTTGGCTGCAAAGCTGTTGGAAAACACCAACGTAAAGATCTGCACCGTTATCGGCTTCCCTCTCGGTGCCAACACAACTCACATCAAAGCCGCCGAGACCGATCGGGCTTATTTTGACGGCTGCGACGAGTTTGATATGGTTATTAACGTGGGACAGCTCAAAGCCAAAAACTATGCCTATGTAAAACGCGATATCGAGGCTGTTGTCAATGCTGCAAGAGGCAAGCTGGTCAAGGTCATCATCGAGACCTTCTATCTCACCGACGAGGAGATCGCCGTTGTCTCCAAAATTGCCGCAGAGGCAGGTGCTCACTATGTGAAGACCTGCACCGGCTTTAACGACGGTATTGCCACCGTTGAGGCAGTTAAAATTATGAAACAGAGCATCCCCGAAAACGTTTGCGTCAAAGCTTCCGCAGGCATCAGAAACAAAGAGCAGGCTCTCGCACTCATCGAGGCAGGTGCTGACCGTATCGGCACCTCTGCAGGCGCCGCCATCGTAGGCTGATTTGTAACAAAACGAGCCCATTCACACAATAAAACATAGCTGCGCCCCGCTGACACATCAGCGGGGCGCTACGGTTTCACCGCCCTGCGTTTACGCAGGGGCTATGTTTTATTGTTTTGGCAGAATTTTGTGTTGCGGCGCCGTTTATTCCGCTGCATCTTTCCGTTTGTTTTCGAAAAACTCACGCACCATCAAGGAGCTCTTCTCCGCAAGCACACCGCCCGTCACAGCAGGACGCCGTCCCTGCAAACCATACAGTTCAAACAGATCGAACCTGCCACCAAACGCCCCATATTCGGCATCTGCAGCGCCAAATACCACCCTTTCGGGTCTGGCAAGGAAAATACCTCCCGCACACATTGGGCAGGGTTCCAGGGTGACGTAGAGGGTGCATCCGTCCAACGTTTTTGTGCCCAGCTTATGGCAGGCGGCAGTCATCGCCTCCATCTCTGCGTGGCGCAGGGCACAGCCTCCCTCTTCCGTCAGGTTGTGTGCCGCAGCTATTACCTCGCCGTCACGCACCACAACTGCGCCCACGGGAAGCTCGCCTTTCAGCATCGCCTCTTCTGCTTTGGCTATCGCCATATTCATAAAAACCGCATCTTTTTTGGAATTCAGCGCGCTGCACTCTCTGTATCGGTTCATCTTCTCTCTCCTGACAGCGAAACTTGTTTACACATATAACATTATCATATTTTCCACCCTAAATCAACAATTTGCGGTGCTATTTTATCTGTTCGTCCCAATCTGCTGTTGATTTTATTGTCTGTTAGTGCTATAATTATATTAAATTAGCGTGGAGTTGTTAGAGTAACGCAAGCAGAACCCTCTTCAAGGGCTGATTTGTGTTGCTTTTTTTGTTATCCGCCTTGTATTACCGCCGAAAGGATGTATAAAATGATCAAACTCAACAATCTTGCCGGACCTTGCTCCTGCGGACATAACCACGAAGTTATTACCGCACATATCGACACAGACAAAGGCGCCGCTGAACGTATGCCTGAGAAGCTGAAGGAAAGCGGTTTCAGTAAAGTGTGGATGGTTTGCGATACAAACACCTATGCCGCTGCAGGCGAAAAAATTGAGGCTCTGCTCTGCAAGGCGGAAATTTTTGCAGGAAAGACCCTGCTCTCCCACGAGCATATTATGGCCGATGAATATTCGGTTGAACTCACCGAAAGCTCCATTAACAACTACGATCTGCTTCTTGCTGTCGGTTCCGGCACAATTCACGATATTACCCGCTACGTTGCTTTTCAGCACAACACACCCTTCGTCAGCTTCCCCACAGCCGCAAGCGTTGACGGCTTTGTCTCCAGCGTTGCCGCAATGGAGTTCGGCGGACTTAAGGTCACCCTCTCCTCCCGTTCCCCTATTATGCTCTTTGCTGAGCCGGAAGTGCTGAAAGAAGCTCCAATGGACCTCACCTGTGCAGGCGTTGGCGATATTCTTGGCAAATACACCAGCCTTGCCGACTGGCGCATGGCTCACCTCATCACCGGAGAGCACTTCTGCCAGCGCATTTACGACCTGGTTCTCAAGGCCACAGAGATCGTCCATGCCAACATTGCAGGTCTTTCCGCAGGCAATCTGACCGCTTTTCAGGGTCTTCTCGACGGACTTATCATCTCCGGTCTTGCAATGCAGATGATGGGACACTCCCGCCCCGCCTCCTCCGGCGAGCACCACATCTCCCACTTTTGGGAAATGGGTATGGTGGAAGGTGTTGACCCCAATGCGCTCCACGGCGAAAAGGTGGGCATGAACGAGCTCCGTCTGCTCAAGCTCTACAAGAGCGCAGACTGGGACAAGCTGCTGGCTCTGCCCATAAAGCTCCGCGATATCAAGCCCGACATCCGTCTTGCCTACAAAGACCTTGCCGACGAGATAATTGAGCTCAATACTCCCGATTCCGCCGACGCCATCGACCCCGAACTGGTGAAAAAGAATCTTGAAGAGGTCAAGGCCATTTATGCCGCCCTCCCCGACAGCGACGAGCTGATGGAGCTGATGGCGGGTATTGGCTGCACCGTCGCTCCCGAGACGCTCTCCTGCAGCGAAGAGGCTATGCAGTATTCCATCGATTATGCCTGCTATGTCCGCAACAAGCTCACCCTTCTCAGACTTTTGAGAATTGTTGAGAGATAACTCACTGTCAAAAACACTCCCCCTGTCAT
This sequence comes from Oscillospiraceae bacterium, assembly GCA_017440425.1. Classification (GTDB taxonomy): domain Bacteria; phylum Bacillota; class Clostridia; order Oscillospirales; family Ruminococcaceae; genus SIG526. The sequence continues at coordinate 2,742 of JAFSHJ010000106.1, forward strand.
ATGATGAAGCATACCTTCAGCTATGATAGGGGGATTTTTTATGAAAACAATTCGACGTGGCGACCGCGGACCTTTTGTTGAAGCCGCCCAGCTTGCCCTGACAAGGGCAGGATATCCCACCGCAACAGACGGCATCTTCGGACAAAATACATACTCCGCCGTTACTGCTTTCCAATCCGCAAACGCACTTCCGCCCGATGGCATCATCGGGCCCCAGACCCAACGCAAGCTTATCCCTTTTTTAAAAGGCTACACCCTGCACACCGTCAAACCCGGAGACACCTACTTCTCTCTTGCCGAGCAATACGGCAGC
>JAFSHJ010000107.1 GCA_017440425.1 Oscillospiraceae bacterium
CCACACACGCTACGGCTGCTACGGCACTCTCGGTGTAGGTGAGGGCGGCGGTGAGCTGGCAAAGCAGCTTCTTAAGAACACATGGGACATTGAAGCTCCCGAGGTTGTCCTCATATGGCTGGAGGGCGAGGTTCCCCACGGAATCGGTCCTCACGATGTTGCTATCGCTCTCGTTGGCGCAACCTTCCCAAATGGCTTTGTAAAAAACAAGGTGTTGGAGTTTGCAGGTCCCGGCGTTAAAAATCTGTCTATGGACTTCCGCATCGGTATTGATGTAATGACAACGGAGACGAGCTGCCTTACATCTATCTGGGAGACAGACGAAAAGGTAGAAGCTTACTACAAGTCCGTCGGCAGACCCGAAGAGTATAAAAAGCTGATGATCGAAGAGGGCGCGTATTACGACAGCTTTGTTAAAATTGATCTTTCCAAAATGGAGTCTATGATTGCTCTGCCCTTCCACCCCTCTAAGGCATACACCATACACGAGCTGCAGGCAGACCCCGAGGGCATCCTCCGCAAGATTCAGGAGGAGTGCAACGAATCTCTGGGCGGTCAGGTTTCCATGGATCTTTTGAGATGCATAAAAGACGGCAAGGTAACCTGCGAGCAGGGCGTTATCGTCGGCTGCTCAGGCGGTATGTATGAGAATATCGAAGAGGCTTCCGCGATTATTGACGGAAAGTCCATAGGCAACGGATACTTTGAAATGTCCGTTTACCCTGCCTCCACGCCCATTGCCAAGGCTATGACCAAAAACGGCATTTCCGAAAAGTTTATGGACGCAGGCATTTTAGTCAAGTCCGCGTTCTGCGGTCCCTGCTTCGGCGCAGGTGACACACCTGCCCATAACAGCCTTTCTATCCGCCACGCAACAAGAAACTTTGCAAACCGCGAGGGCTCAAAGCCTGCAAACGGACAGATTGCCGCCGTTGCCCTTATGGATGCACGAAGCATCGCCGCAACCGCCATAAACGGCGGTGTGCTCACAGCGGCAACGGATATTGAATACGAAGTCGAGCGCACTGAGTATGTCTACACCGATCAGATATACAAAAACCGCTGCTACAACGGCTGGGGCAATCCACAGCCCGATGAAGAGCTGCGCTTCGGTCCAAATATTACAGACTGGCCCAAGATGTCTGCCCTGTGCGAAAACCTTATGGTGCGCCTCACCGCAGTTATCCACGACCCCGTAACAACAACGGATGAGCTCATCCCCTCGGGTGAGACCTCATCTTACCGCTCAAACCCCATTGCTCTTTCCGAGTTTGCCCTTTCAAGAAGAGTTAAAGAATACGTTCCCGAGTCCAAAAAGGTGCGCGACAGAGCAGGCGATGTGCCCGAAAGTCTTGAAAAAGCGCTCTCCGCTCTGAAAATTACAGAGGATAACCTCACTGTCGGCTCCTGCGTATTCTCCCGCAAGCCCGGTGACGGCTCTGCACGTGAGCAGGCAGCTTCCTGCCAGAAGGTGCTGGGCGGCTTTGCCAATATCTGCTACGAATACGCCACAAAGCGCTA
>JAFSHJ010000108.1 GCA_017440425.1 Oscillospiraceae bacterium
AGCCAAACTTCTGCGCTCGGCACTTTATCTGCCAGATATATGGGCTCGGGATTGAGCATTTTGGTGTAGCCGCCCCGCTTTTTTCCGCAGATAACCGGGAAATGCTTGCCGAGTCTGTCCACAAGCTCCAGCGGACAGTTTTTGCCCTTGCAGGGCATCTGTGATTTGATTGGGCAGTTTTTGGATATCGTCAGCGGCATATGTCCGTAGACCGCAACTCCCGCACCCATTTTGCCCACATCTCCAAAGGGAGCCTCGTGGGAGAGCAGCAGCTCATCTGCGCCCAGCGCTCTGTATTCTTCTGCGGCGATGGGGTTAACGATGTTAAGTCCCATTCCGCCTATTATCTCAAAACCGTGCCTTTTTGCGGCTCTCACAACACCGATTCCGTCTGCAACGATGCACTTTATCTCTGCATCGGCCAGCTTTGCAAGGGTGCCCTCCAGATCATATTCAAAATCTGCGGCTATCCTCGGAAGCTCTGCGGCAATGTTTTTCATTTTGCAGAGGTCTTTTCTGAACAAAAGCTCCTCCGCAGGCAAAATTATCTTTTCAAACTTCTCTTCTGCGCCATCAAACAGCTGTGAGGCATTTTCGAACCTTGCCCAAAGCCGTTTTTTGCCGGTAATGGCATCCCGTCTGCGTTTTTCCGCTTTCGATATCAGCTCTTCCGCAGCTGCATTGTCAAAATTCTTTTCGCTGCCGCTGCTTCGCAGCTCCATCAGCTTTGCCGCAGCCGTTCTGCGCATATCGTTTACTGTGGAGATGGGGATGTTCAGCCCCTCGGATATGACCACCGCCATATTCTGTATGTAGAAAGGTGTGCCGCCCAACCTTCGCAGCAGCGGCTCGATATCCGAAGCGGTGGTCTCGCGTTTAAGTGCAGCGCAGGGTATCTCCCCCTCCACTTTTACCACGTGCTTTCCGTCGCTTATCTCAAAGGTCGTGGGCTTATCGGGGCGCATACAAAATGCCGCATCCACGGGAATAAGCTGTGTGGGTCTTGCATAGAGCGCCTTGAAGCGTTTGAGCACCGGCACAGCCGCGGTGACATCCTCTTTGCGGCGCACGCCAAACATTTTTTCACCGATCTCGCCGGTAAAATAGCCGTCGGTGAATCCGCTTCTGGAGAAGACGTCTGCCAGCGCCTTCATATCCGTCTGTCTGCCCTCCAAAGAATCTTTTGCGGCGGTGACTGCAGCCGCAACATATTCGGGACGCTTCATCCGTCCCTCTATTTTAAGCGATGCCACTCCCGCCTTTTTCATCTCCTCAAGATGCTCCATGTGGGACATATCTTTGAGTGAGAGGGCATATCTGTCCCGTTGTTTCGGGTTGGGTGTGAAGGGCAGTCTGCAGGGCTGTGCGCAGCTGCCTCTGTTTCCGCAGCGTCCCGAGCCGCCCAGTGCGCCGCTGAGATAGCACTGTCCCGATGCAGAGAAGCAAAGTGCACCGTGGATGAACACCTCGGTCTCCACTCCCCGCTCACGGCAGGCTGCGGTTATGTATTCTATCTGCTTAAAGTTCAGCTCTCTTGCCAGCACAACACGGCTTGCACCCAGCTCCGCAAGCATCAGCGCCCCCTCCAGCGAGTGGATACTCATCTGGGTGGATGCATGGATGGGCATATCCGGTGCCGCCTGCTTTGCCAGCTTCAGCATCGCCATATCCTGCACGATGATGCCGTCCGCACCTGCGGCACAAACCTGTGAAAGGCTCTCTGCCGCCGCACGCAGCTCGTCGGTATAGAGCAAGGTATTCAGCGTGACATAAATTTTTACGCCGTAGCCGTGGGCAAACTTAACCGCATCGGCAAGCTCCTGCGGACCGAAATTCTCCGCATACGCCCTTGCGCCAAACCGCTGCATTCCGAGATACACGGCATTTGCCCCGCAAAAAACAGCCGCCTCCAACGCTTGTCGGGAGCCGGCAGGAGCAAGTATTTCCACACCGCTGTGATTATTTTTTTGTGGGTTCAAATTTTCAGCTGCCAAAACAGTTCCACCTTTGCCCTTTATCTTGCTGCTTTCACTCTGCCTTTTCGGCTTTCAGCTTTTCAATTTCCTTCTGCAGACGCTGGATCTTACGCTTTGCCGCCTCTGTCTCGCTTCTGCATTTTTCTGCTTCGTCAAGATATTCCTTGAGCTGGGCACGCATATTATCGGTGTTTGCCCGCTCTTTTTTATAATAATCGCAGTAGCCCAGCACGCAGAGCACCAATGCCTCGTTGAGGGAGAGGTTGTTGCCCTTCAGGAGCAGCTCCCTCACCTGCGCATCTATCTCTTCTGCGATGCTGCGGACATATTCCTCATCCTCCGTTGTGTTCAGGATGTATCCGCGGCCGCCGATCTCTACTTTAACCTTGTTGTCAAATTTCATTGCAATTCTCCGAATTTCTGTGTCTTCAGGCTTCTTTTTCTTTCTCCCGCAAATCCTCTGCTATCTCTGCAAGCCTTTCCAAACGGTGGTTGACACCCGAACGGGATATGGGCTTTTTGAGCACGCTGCCAAGCTCCGCAAGGGACATCTCCGGGTTTTCAAGGCGCAGCTGTGCAAGCTCTCTGAGATTTTCCGGCAAAAACTCCATACCTTTTTTCTCGCAGATGAGCCGGATATCCGCAACCTGCCTTGCAGATGCGACAACGGTTTTGTCTATGTTTGCGGTCTCGCAGTTTGTGCGGCGGTTCACCTTGTTGCGCACATCCTTGACCACCTTTATCTCCATTATCTCCAGCGCCTTCATGGGTGCGCCGATGAATGTGAGAAAATCCTCAATGTGTTCGCTCTCTTTATAATAGAGCACATAGTCGCCGCGGCGGCGAACGCTTTTCGGCATGGAAAGCAGCTGACTGAGCATCAATGCAAGCTCTTTGCTCAGGTTGAGAAAAGGCACAGCCAGCTCTATATGATAGCTTTTGTTGGGATCGGATATGCTGCCGCAGGAGAGATATATTCCACGCAAAAAATCAGCATAGTTTTCCTCTCCGCCGATGTTTTGGATGTTTATTCTTCTGTTGGGTTCTTTTCCCGAATGGCCGAAAAGCTTCAGCAATGCAGCACGGTCTGCCTCTTCTGTGAGAGATACGGTATACACGGCACCGTCGGCTCTTTCACGCTCAACAGTCTCTGCAGTCACGCCCAGCAGGCGCTCCATAAGCTTTGCGTATCTCACCGCAACGCCCTGATTTTCAGTTACAAGAGAGATATTTCCCGCATCAAATCCACGGGAAACAATTGCCATTCCGTAGCACTCCGCAAGCATTTTTTCTTTGCGCTTGAGAGGCTCGGCACAAAGTTCCTTTTTTAGTTCTGCCGCAAATGACATTTTTCATCCTCCGCTTGCCATTTTCATCCTTTGGATTTAAGCTTGTCACGGTGGTTTATCACCGCTTTTATCTCTTTTTCACGGAAATGCGCCTGCAGCTGCTCCGCAATGACCACAGAGCGGTGTTTTCCGCCCGTGCAGCCCACAGCCACCGTGAGCTGACGCTTGCCCTCCGCTGCATAAAGCGGCATAAGATAATCTATAAGCGAAAACAGATGCTCTATAAGTCCCGTTGGGTGGGGGGAGCTCATCACAAAATCACGCACTTCCCTGTCTGTGCCCGTCTTCTCCTTGAGTTCGGGGATATAGAACGGGTTGGGCAGACAGCGCACGTCAAAAACGAGGTCTGCATCCGACGGAATGCCGTATTTATATCCGAAGGATGTGCAGGTGACCACCATTCCGCTGTATTCTTTATCCGCAAATGTGGAGATTATCCTCTCGTTGAGCTGTGATGCCGAGAAGAGGGAGGTATCTATTATGTAATTTGCACGGTTTTTGACCGGCTCCAAAATTTTGCGCTCTTTGATTATTGCGTTTTCCAGAGATGCGGCATCGTCCTCATCCTCCGAGACAAGGGGATGACGTCTTCTGGTCTGCTTATAGCGGTTGATGAGAGTTTTATCCTCCGCCTCCAGATAGACGATGGTGCAGTTTATCTGCGAACCGTCAAAACCGTCCACAACGTGCAGCAGCTCATCAAAATTGGTGGAGCTTCTCACATCTATGACCACAACGATGTCGCTCTGCTGGTCGCCCGACTGCACGCAGAGCTCTGCAAATTTTTTGAGCAATGCGGGAGGAAGGTTATCCACGCAGTAGTAGCCGATATCTTCAAAGGCGCTGGATGCCTGAGATTTTCCCGCTCCGGAAAGTCCCGTTAAAATAATGATGTTCATACAGTTCTTTTCCTGCCCGCGTTATTGGCGCGGTTTTCCAATTCTTTTAATTTCACATTCAAGGTCGTAGCCGGTCTCTGCTTTGACCTTTTGCCGTATCTGCAAAACAAGCTCTTCCACGTCTCTGCAGGTGGCGCCGCCAGCATTGACGATAAAGCCTGCGTGCTTGGGGCTGACCATAGCTCCGCCCACACCTTTGCCTTTGAATCCGCAGCCTTCAATCAAAGCGCCTGCAAATGCGCCCTCGGGACGTTTGAACACGCTGCCTGCGCTGGGATATTCCAATGGCTGTTTGTCTTTTCTTCTGCCCAAAAGCTCATCCATTCTGCTGCGTATCTCCGCTCTGTCTCCTTTGGTGAGCCTGAAGCCTGCCTCCACGATGATCTTATCGCTGCCGGTGTAGGCGCTTTTGCGGTAGCCGAAATCCAGCTCCTCCGCTGTAATTTCGCCCGCCGCTCCGTCTGCAGAGATGTGTCTTGCAAATGCAACCACATCCTTCATCTCTCCGCCGTAGGCTCCTGCGTTCATATAGACCGCACCGCCCACGCTGCCGGGGATGCCATAGGCAAACTCAAGCCCTGCAAGAGAATGCTCTTCCGCAAATTTGCACAGCTCCGCCAGGGACGTGCCTGCCGAGCAGACCACATGATCATTCTCCAGCCGTATCTCCGCCATTTTCTGTCCGATGCAGATGACACAGCCCTCTATTCCCTCATCCGACACAAGCAGGTTGCTGCCTTTGCCCACCACGGTCACCGCTGCGCCCAGCTCTCTGCACTTCTGCAGCAGCCGCACCAGCATATCCGCAGATGCAGGCAGGGCAAACAGCTCCGCAGGACCGCCTATTTTAAAGGTGGTGTGGCGGCTCATCGGTTCGTTCTTCAAATATTCACATCCGATATCTTTGCAAAAACGCTCCAGCGCTGCAATATCAAACATATTCGGGTGTACCTCCGTAAAACATTGGGGCAATCAAATTATTCTGCCATGTTGCCAAGCATTGCCGCACCGATGATGCCTGCATCGTTGCCAAGCTCGGCAGAGAGTATCTTTGTGCGGTGTTCTTCTTTTTTAACGTAGGTCTGGGATACCACAGCCTCTCTAAGCGGAGCAAGCAGGGTCTCTCCCTCTTTGCCCACACCGCCGCCGACCACCAGCACTTCCGGCTGGAAGATGTTGAGATAGTTTGCAACGGCATAGGTGAAATATTCCATATATTCATCCACGACCATCTTTGCCACGGCGTCGCCCTTTCGCATTCCGTCAAAGGCGGTGCGTCCGTTGACCTTGTTTATGTCTCCGCCCACCATCTTCCACATCTCTGTTTCGGGGTGCTCGTTCATATGATCCTTCGTGATGTTCGCAAGTCCCGTTGCGGAGCAATATGCCTCTATGCAGCCCTTGCGTCCGCAGGTGCACTGACGGCCGTTGTATACGATTCCCATATGTCCCAGCTCTGCACCCATGTTGGTGAAGCCGCCGTATATCTTGCCGTTGATTATCATTCCGCCGCCCACACCCGTTCCGAGAGTGAGCATTATCATATTGTCAACTCCGCGACCTGCTCCCGCAAGAGCCTCGCCGTAGGCTGCGGCATTGGCATCGTTTTCAAGATAGATGGGTTTGCCAACGTATTTGCCCACCATATCCGCAAGATAGACATCGTGGAAATTCAGGTTGTTGGCATATTCCACCATGCCTTTTCTCTTGTCTACCGAGCCGGGAGTGCCTATTCCCACCCATTCGCATTCGGATACGGCTATGCCTGCATCTTTGGCTGCTAGATTTATGGCTCTTGCAATATCCTCTGCGATCGCCTCTGCGGGACGGGGCATATTGGTTTTGACAGAAGCTCTGCCAACGATCTTGTATTCTTCATTTACGATTCCGACAGCAATGTTTGTGCCGCCGAGATCTACACCGATGTAATATTTCATTTTGTTTTCTCCCATGTTATACTATGCAGCTTTTGGTGCTGTGCACACTTTTGGCATCAATATTTTGCCCAGTCTATGCCGTTGTTGTTGTCGTCGTTGATCATTCCGAGTCTTGCCAAAAGCTCTTCCGCAGCGTTGTAGCCCATCTTTTTCTGACGGTTGTTCATTGCCGCCACCTCAATGATGATGGCAAGGTTGCGTCCGGGTTTGACGGGGATAGTGAGAGCCGGCACCTTTATGCCGAGTATCTCTGTGTAGTTGTTTTCCATGCCCATTCTGTCATAGACCTTGTTCTGGTCCCACACTTCCAGGTTGATGACGGTGTCTATCTTCTCTGTCATCTTTACGGCACCCATACCGAAGAGACGGCGGGCATTGATTATTCCCACTCCGCGCATCTCAAGGAAGTGCCTGATGTTTTCCGGAGAGCTGCCCACCAGAGTTCTGTTGGAAACACGTCTTATCTCAACGGCATCGTCCGCAATGAGGCGGTGTCCGCGCTTAACAAGCTCGATGGCGGTCTCACTTTTACCGATTCCGCTCTCGCCCAAAAGCAGGATGCCTTCGCCGTAAACCTCCACCAATACACCGTGGCGGGTTATTCTGGGTGCCAGCTCAACGTTGAGCAGCGAGATAAGTCCCGACAAAAACTCCGATGTGCCGTCGGCGGTGCGGTAGATGGCGACCTCGTATTTTTTGGCAGCTTCCATCATCTCTTCGGGTATATCAAGAGAGCGGCTGACGATGACCACAGGCGGTCTTCTGGCAAAGAATGTGTCAAGAGCTTTTTCCCTCTCTGCTTTTTCCATCTTTTCAATATAGGATATCTCTATTTTACCCATTATCTGTATGCGGCTGTCATCAAAAAAATCCATGTAGCCGGCAAGCTCAAGGCCCGGACGGTTTACGTCTGCGCTATGTATCAAAATCTCGTCTTTTCCCTCCGGTCTGTAAACCGGCTCGAGGCTGAAGTTGTTCTCCAGTTTGCTCATAGATACAGAAAACTTTGCTGCCATATAATCACCCTTTATATAAATTGTTTTGTTTACATTTTTGCCGCTTCTTCGGCAGGATAAACCTATAGATATACTAATTATACCCGATAACTGTCAATGTTTCAATAGTATTATTTGCGCAGGTGCGAAAACTAAAATAAATTATCAAATAAATTGCAAAAATCCTTGACAAATCGGCTCAATACCTTTATAATTGTACTGTTATCGTCTTTGAATGATAAGGGCGATTTTCATCCTTACCCTGTAAAGGGTCTTATGTCCAGAAGGAGGTGTCAAAGATATGGCTAAACCCGCTCAGAACTACGAAACCGTTATGATCATCCGTCCCACACTCGGAGAAGAGGCTACAACAGCTCTCATCGAGAAGTTTAAGGCAATCATCGAGAGCGCAGGCACAGTCGAAGAAGTTGAGGATTGGGGCAAGCGCAGACTTGCTTACGAGATCGACGACGAGACTGAAGGTTATTACGTTTTCATCAAGTTTACAGCTGCACCGGAGCTCCCCGCTGAGCTTGACCGTGTGTACAACATCACTGACGGTATTCTTCGCTCTCTCATTATTGCGAAAGAACAGTGATTTTAAAGGGAGTTGTCAGAAATGCTTAACAGAGCTATCTTGATGGGCAGACTTACAGTTGTCCCCGAGCTCAGAACCACACCCAACGGCGTGCCCGTAACATCTTTCAACATTGCTGTTGACAGACCCGCCACCAGAGGTGCTGAGCGCCAGACCGATTTCATCGATATCGTTGCGTGGAGAAACACAGCTGAGTTTGTCTGTAAATATTTTCAGAAGGGCAGTCCCATCGTAATTGAAGGACGCATCCAGGTCTCCAGCTACACCACCCGCGAGGGCGAGAAGCGCAGACGTGTTGAGGTTGTTGCAGATAACGTTAACTTTGTTGTCGGCGCTCCCAGAAACGATGCTTCCCAGCAGAATTACGGCGCACCCCAGGGTGCTCCCGCTGCCAGACCCGCTGCTCAGCCCGGATATTATCAGGAACCCGTTCCCGATGTTTCTTCCGTTGCTTTCTCCAGCGGCAATGCCGATGATTTCAGCGAAATAATCGGCGGCGAGGACGATCTCCCGTTCTGATTGTAATTTCGTCGTTTGTGGCGAATCCCTGAAATTGAGAAACTGTATTACCGCTTGTTCCCGCTTTTTACGGGACAGATCATCATCTTACTAAAAGGAGGTTTTCGTTGTGGAAAAGAACGATAAGTTTGATCGTAACCGCGGCAACCGCAAATCCCGCAAGAAGGTTTGCGCTTTCTGTGCCGACAAGATCGAAACTATAGATTACAAGGACGTACCCCGCCTTCGCAGATATCTTTCCGAGCGCGCAAAGATCATTCCTCGCCGTGCTACCGGTACCTGCGCAAGACATCAGCGTCAGCTCACAATCGCTATCAAGCGTGCAAGACATCTCGCATTCTTGCCCTACATCAGCGACTGATTAAAAAACCAAAGCTTTGTTTCACCCCCGATCTTCGGGGGTGTTTTTTTGCTGCAAAAATCTTCTTTGCAGTTTTGCCGAAAACCGCCGGCTGTATATCCAAGGCAAAAGTGTTAAAAATAGAAAAGTAATGCTTTTGAAAACCACCAACGGAGGAAGTATACAGTGGGGATATACAGATTCAACGGATTCAACGTGCGGGCGTGTGCGGCACTTAACAACGCAATAAGTCAGGCGGGCGAGCTGGGACATTCCTGCGTGGGCAGCGAGCACCTGCTGCTTGGACTTATCAAAGAGGGCAGCGCTGTGACACGCTCGCTGTTTTTGGAGCAGGATATAACCGAAGCGGGAATAAAGCGCAAAATCGGCGAGGAGATCGGCTGCGGCATTGCTGAAAAGCTGACACAAAAAGACCTGACGGGACGCTGCCGCCGCATAATGGAGACCTCCCTCATTGAGGCTCACATCCTCGGCAAGTTTATGGCAGGACCGGAGCACCTGTTTTTATCCATGCTAAAGCTCAACGACTGCTATGCCGTGAGGATATTGCGCTCCATGGGCTACAACACCGACAGCATCTTCCGCAAGCTGACCCTCTCTGTGGGTGCAGACAGCACCATGGGCAAAAGCGACGGCGGTTACGGTGCATCGGCAGCCTATAAAAGCGGACGTACCCCTATGCTGGAGCACTACGGCAGAGACATTACCGCCATGGCCAAAAGCGGCAGGCTGGATCCTTTTATCGGCAGAGATGCGGAGATAGACCGTGTTATGCAGATACTTTCCCGCCGCACAAAAAACAACCCCTGCCTCATCGGTGATGCAGGAGTTGGCAAAACCGCCATTGTGGAGGGGTTGGCGCAGCGCATTCTGAAGGGCGAAGTGCCGGAACAGCTTAAAGGCAAGCGCATCATTGCGGCAGATCTCTCCGGAATGGTGGCAGGTGCAAAATACCGCGGAGATTTTGAGGAACGCATACGCGGCTGTATCGACGAGGCCGTGGGAAACGACAACATCATTCTGTTCATCGATGAGCTCCACGGAATTGTGGGTGCAGGTGCGGCGGAGGGCGCCATAGATGCGGCAAACATCCTCAAACCCATATTGGCGAGGGGTGCGCTGAAGCTTATCGGCGCCACCACTCCCGATGAATACCGAAGATATATTGAAAAGGATGCTGCGCTGGCAAGACGCTTTCAAAGCGTTGCGGTAGAGGAACCCACCGAGGATGCCTGCGGCGAAATTTTGCGTGGGATGCGGACTAAATATGAGGTGCACCACGGCATAAAAATAAGCGATGAGGCCATTGATGCGGCAATAAAGCTCTCGGTAAAATATATGCCCGAACGCAGGCTGCCCGATAAAGCTCTCGACCTGATAGACGAGGCTGCAGCGCATCTGCGGATAATGCAGGACAAAAAGAACAGCAGAAATTTGCTTATTGAGCAAAAAAAGAAGCTGACCGCAGAAAAATCCTCCGCCATAATGTCTCAGGATTTTGAACGGGCGGCAACCATCCGCGACAGAGAGCGCAGCATTGAAAACGAGCTTGCCGTGGCCAAAGGAGTTCTTTTGCGGGAAAACATTGCAGAGCTTGTAGAGAGTACTGTTGGAATGAAACCCGGAACTCTCACCGACAAAAACTGCGACACCTGCGACGATATGCTGGAAAAGCAACTTCTTCAGCGGGTGATCGGGCAGGAAACTGCGGTCAGGGCGGTATCCGATGCCATAATGCGGAGCCGTGCCGGACTGAACGAGCCCAACCGCCCCATAGCGGTGTTTTTGTTTATGGGCGCCACAGGAGTTGGCAAAACCGAGCTGGCAAAGGCAACGGCAAAATACGTTTTTGGCAGCGAGAGGGCGCTGATACGGCTGGATATGTCGGAATATATGGAAAAGCACTCACTCTCGCAGCTGATAGGTGCGCCGCCGGGATACGTGGGATTTGAGGGCGGCGGCAAGCTGACCGACGCCATAAGGCGGCGCCCCTCATCTGTTGTGCTGTTTGACGAGATAGAAAAAGCACATCCCGATATTGCCTCCATTCTGCTGCAGATAGCGGAAGAGGGAGAGCTCACCGATTCCCACGGCAGAACGGCATCCTTTAAAAATGCGGTGATCGTGCTGACCTCAAACATCGGTGCGGAAAGCTGCGCCGCCATCGGCTTTGAAAAAGAAAAGGACGTCAGCGAAGAAAACAGCTCCGCAATGAGGCAGCTGAAACAAAAAATGCTCCCCGAGCTGATAAACCGCCTGGATGAGATCGTGGTCTTCTCCCCTCTCGGGCTGCCGCAGCTGAAACAAATTGCGCAGAAAATGCTGTCAGAGCTCTCCGACCGTCTTGCCAAAAACGGTTTTTCGGTGGAATTTGGGGAATCGCTGACAGAGAGGATAGCACAAGCGGCGCAAAGCGGAAGTTTCGGGGCGAGAAAGGTTAAACGCATCATAAAAAAAGAGGTGGAGGATCCCTTGGCTGTCGCCATACTGTCGGGCAGGCTTATCAAGGGTGAAAAAACCGACTTTGAATTGCTTGAGAAAAATTTTTCTGCTGCAAAATAACCAAACCTTCGGGGTGAACTGAAATGTTCTCCCTGATTTTTTTTGCCATACCTATTGACAACAAGGTCTACATAATGTAAAATTAAATCATTCTACATTATGTAGATCAGAGAGGGTGTTTACATGACAGATTATCAGTTGGGTGCACTGGAATCCAGGTTTGCTGACGTTATCTGGGCCAACGAACCCATAGCTTCAAGCGAATTGGTCAAACGCAGCGAAGAGCTTTTCGGCTGGAAAAAATCCACAACATACACCGTGCTGAAACGTCTTTGTGAAAAGGGATTGTTTCAAAACATCAAGGGCACGGTGACATCGCTGATGTCCCGCAGCGAGTTCTATTCCGCCAAGAGCGAAAGGTTTGTCAACGAAAGCTTCAACGGCTCTCTTCCCGCATTTATTGCTGCTTTCAGCAGAAGAAATGCGCTTTCCCCCGAGGATGTGGCCGAGCTCAAACGGATAGTGGAAGAATACGGGGAGGGCTGATGTTGGAAGAGCTGTTCTTAAAGGTGCTCAACATCAGCCTGACTTCAAGCTGGCTGGTGCCTGCTGTGCTGGCCGTTCGGCTGCTGTTCAAAAAGGGCTCCAAAGAGGTGCTTTGTCTGGTTTGGGCGCTGCTCGCCTTCAAGCTTCTCTGCCCCTTCTCCATCGAGAGTGCCGTCAGTCTCGTTCCCTCCGCAGAGCCTGTTCCGCAGGAGATAATTTATGAGGAGGAGCCGAAGATAGACAGCGGTATCGGCATCGTCAACGATACGGTAAATCCCGTTATCTCCGAAATGGGTGCAGTGCAGGCAGACGGAGAGACCCCTATGCAAAAAACAGTTGCGGCAGCAGCCGTGGTGTGGCTTATCGGTGGTTCGGCAATGCTGATATATGCGGCGGCAAGCTATCTCTATCTGCTGTTTAAAACAAGGATAAGGGTAACGCAGGCAGACGGTATATTCCTCTGCGACAACATTGCAGATCCGTTTATTCTGGGACTTTTCAACCCAAAGATCTTCCTCCCCACCACCGTGGATGCTGCAGATGCGGAATACATAATCGCACACGAAGAAGCACATCTGCGCAGACGGGATCATCTTTGGAAGCCGCTTGGCTTTCTGCTGCTCTCTATCCATTGGTTCAACCCTCTGATGTGGGCGGCATATCTGCTGCTGTGCAAGGATATTGAGCTTGCCTGCGACGAAAGAGTTTTAAAGGACTTGGGCACACACATTAAAAAGGCATATTCCACGGCGCTTATAAACTGCAGTACCCCTCGTTCCGCCATATCGGCATGTCCGTTGGCATTCGGCGAGGTGGGTGTAAAAGAAAGGGTGATGGCTGTGCTGAAATATAAAAAACACGCCGCTGTAGTAGCAATATTTTTAATTATCATCATTACGTTTGTTGCCGCAGGTTTCCTCACAAGTCCGCATCAGGGAGTTGCTGAGCTGCTGGAGCCGGGAAGCGGCTGGCAATGCACCAACTACGATTCGGAATTTTTTGTGGATGAAGACGGTGTCATCAGCGGCTGGCTGACAAAAGACGGTGAGACCATTGATATAAGCATTGGATACAACGAGAAAAACGCGGAGATATTCGACCATCCCTTTGAACTTATAGACGGCAGCGGCTCACCCGGTATGATCACCGCAAAAATAAAGATCAAAGACGACAAGCTTGTCCTTAACATCATCAACGATCAGCTTGGGCTTGGTGTGAAAAAGCTGGTCTATGAGCGCATGGGCAACATCAACAACTATTTTGCTCAGGTGGATTGTCCCGTGGGCGAGGATTTTCAGGGAGTTCAGCTCAACAGCGTGGCTTTTGTATACAACAACTCCAAACATGCCAGCATTCAGGTGATCGGCGAACCCTACAGAATCCTTTTGGGCGACAAGCTGCAGATAAAGGACGGCGAAAAATGGCGCGACCTTGGAAAAATGCAGAAAATTGAGCTCACCGAGGAGACTTTCGACAGAATGTTCACCAGCGAGCAGGAGTGGTATAACGATGAATCCTGCGAGGCGCTGCGAGAGGGCAACGAGCTTGCATTGGAGCTGCGCACAAAACACAACGGCACAAACGAGCTTTATATTTTGCTGCGCCAAGTGGACGGCATCCACTATATGGTATACGGTCAATACGGCGACACTCCCGAAAAAGACAGAATTTTCTGGATAAAACAGCTGAATTTCCTCAAGGAAGAACCTGCCACCGACAACAGCGTGGACGGAGCGATGCTCTTCCGCGAGGTGGATATGCTGGTTTATAACGAATCTCCCGATCCTATGGTGCCCTCCATCATCTTCGACAAAAACGAGAGCCGTTTTCAGTTCTACTGGTCGGCACTCAGCAGCTACATTGCTATCGGAACCTACGAACAGACCGGCGACCGACTTATACTCACCACCGATGATGACTACAAAAACGTCTATGTCTTTGAAAAGACAGATGAGGGATATGCATTTGTGGAAGCTGAATCGGCCAATATACCCAAATACAAATATTCCAAGAATGGTGAGTCGGTGTCTCCCGTGCCCGACGGCGCTGTTTTTAAGGGAGAGGTAACCATCCCCGAAAAAGACTGGATGAATATGACCGACGATATGAACAGAAGAGTTATGCTGTTCAGATCCAATGCCCTTACAGATGAAAACTAAAAATAAGCACCGACTCCAAGGCACTTCCCACCAAGAAAACATAGCCCTGCATTGCAAAAATGCAGGGCGTTTTTACGCTGCAGCTCACCTCCAACGGTGAGCTGCGGCTATGTTTTCTTGTTTGATGGGGTTGTCGGGGCGGTGCTTATTTTGAACGGCTAAATCAAACCATCGGAAGTATCTCCAGCCAGTAGCCGTCCGGGTCTTCGATGAAATAGAGATTCATATCGGGATTTTCAAAACAGACGCAGCCCATCTCTTTGTGCTTTTTCAAAGCGCCGTCAAAATCCTCTGTGCGGAAGGCAAGATGTATCTCGTTGTCGCCAAGATCGTAGGGCTCGGTGCGGTCTCGCAGCCATGTGAGCTCGATGGTGTGTTCGGACTCCGCATTGCCGATAAACACCAGCCTAAAGCTGCCGTCTGCCGCCTCGTGGGATGCGACCGGCTCAAGGCCAAGCGCTTCGGAATAAAACTTCAGGCTTTTTTCAAGATCCAACACGTTAAAGTTGTTGTGAACCATTTTAAAGTTCATATAAACACTCCAATCGGTTATATAAAATTACGCCGCAAGGTCAGTTGCGGCGCAATGCTGTGATCAATAGGTTTTTACGTTGAGACGGAAATAAGACTGGGGATGAGCGCAAACGGGGCAAACAACGGGAGCTTTTTCTGCAGCGTGGAGATATCCGCAGTTGCCGCACTTCCATACAACCAGCTCTTTTTTCTCAAAAACTTCGCCCTTCTGAATGTTGAGCAGCAGGTCGAGATATCTTTCCTCGTGGGATTTTTCAATTTTTGCAACTTCCTCAAAGAGCCTTGCAATGTTTTCAAAGCCTTCCTCGTGAGCTA
The DNA here is from genome assembly GCA_017440425.1 of Oscillospiraceae bacterium. GTDB lineage: Bacteria > Bacillota > Clostridia > Oscillospirales > Ruminococcaceae > SIG526. Next base: position 14,691 of record JAFSHJ010000108.1, read on the forward strand.
CCTTTGCAAATCCTGCGTACATCTCTGTCCACTCATAGTTTTCGCCGTCAGCAGCGTCTTTAAGGTTGGTCTGTGTATCGGGGATACCGCCGTTGTGGAGCAGCTTGAACCAAATTTTTGCGTGCTCTTTTTCGTTTGCAGCTGTTTCTGCAAAGAACTCTGCGATCTGCTCGTAGCCGTCCTTCTTAGCCTTGGATGCATAATAGTCATATTTGTTTCTTGCCTGAGATTCGCCTGCAAATGCAGCCATCAAATTAGCTTCTGTTCTACTTCCTTTAAATTCAGCCATAACTGTTTTCCTCCACTAAATGAAATGTTGTAACTACATAATACTCCCGTTAAAATGCTTTGTCAAGAGATATTCTGTCGATTTTTTCTCACGGACCTTCTATGTTGAACATCAGATCATCATTGGCGTAAAACTCCATCTGCGCCTCCGCCCAACGGATGAACAGATCATAAAAATTGGCGATCTCTCCTCTGTGTTTGTGCACCACATCGGTTTCGTTGTTCTTTACATATTCAAAAGCTTCCATAGTGTCGGTATCTTCAAGTATAAACAGATTGAAGCACTTTATATATGGCTGCAGCTTTTCGTTATATGTGTCTTCCAGAATAAGCTTTTTTATCTGCTCCATTCTTTTTATGATATCCGCCATCATTTCGCTCGGAATATGGTTTTCCTCCAGATAATACCTCTCCCCGAAATAGGGATAGAGGTCACATATTATCGGCAAAATGAAGGTTGCGCTCTCCTCCTCTATTTTCAGAACCGAAATTTTTCCCGTGCCGTGATCATACACGTTCTCCGCATGGAAAATTATTTCCGAACCTCTTTCTGTCGTGCTGCCGTATCTTATATCGAACTTTTCTTTTGCCAGCTGTTTTTCTATATTTACGCAGGCAACAAATCTGTCCGACGGGTTGGGATATGCACTCACCAGCTCATTGATCTGCATTCTCTCCGCTATCACTTTGGTTTTATTGTTTTTCTCAACCCATTTGAATGCCGCTTCTCCGCCCATTCTGCCGATAAGATCGGTGTACGGCTTGCCGTATTTTACAAATCCGATTCTGTTCGGATTCTTTTTGTATCCCTCAAGGCAGAACTTTATTTCGTATCTCTCACTTCCGATAATAAAGCATCTTTTTCGGGTATACAACCTTTCCCCTTCCTCCAGGCTTTCTCTCAGCAGACTGTAGAAGCTTTTAGTGCGCTCTTCAAAGCTTTTTTCGTTTTTGCTCAGCGTTATAAGATAGGAGCACCTGCTGCATTCTTTATCGTACACCTCTTCAAGCATTCTTTTTTTCCAAATCGGCTGCTGTGTCTCTCTTATCTTTGCGTTGAGCTTTTGTGCTCGCAGCCGCATCACCGCAAAGGCATCGTTGGAAAACAATGCCCCCAAAAACGTCCTCTTTCTTTCAACATCGTATACAACCAGTCCAAACTCCAGTGCAGCACTATATGCCGCAACAAGCACCTTTTTCGCCACAGCATTGGAGGTTGACAGATAAATATATTCACACTGCTTCTGCGGTGTATATTTTACTTCGGCATGGCAAAGAGGCGCACCGTTTTCCCCCACCGCATTTTGCAGAATTGTTTCTTTCACCTTTGCTCCGTCAAAAGGCTCCGTATATTCATCTTTGAAGCAATTATCCCGCAGGCATTTGTTTGTGCGCACAACAACATAATCATCCTCGTTAAACGCTCCGTTTAGCTTATACAAAAACAGTCTGTATCTCATAAAATCTTCCCTCTTTTCTATGATTACAGTATACGCTTTTGCGAGTCCCGAAAAACGGACTTTGCCTTGACAAAAACGGCATATAAAGCTCAAATGCTTTATATGCCGTTTGTTTACAGTTCTGTGCGCTGATAGAGATATGCTCTGCCCTTTTTGCCGCAAACCTCCACAGCCTCCATATGTTTCAGAACATTGAGTCCCTTTTGTGCCACCGCCGGACTCACAGTTGCCGCCTTTGCAAATTCGCTGACGGTGAATTGCTCCGGCAGGGTCTCCGGAACAAAGCTGCGGTAGTCCTGTCTGCAGGTTATTGCGTATTCTTCGCCGAGCGCCACGGGAATGCGTTCCATTCTGTGAGAGCCGCGCTTTCCGTCACGTCCCCAGCCGTCCTGCAGACGGTATTCCTCCACATCCACCATTATTACTTTTACGGTGAGGTTTGGCTGTGTGAGCAACGGTTTTATGGCATAAAGCTCACGGAAAACCTCGTATTTTTTGCCCGTTTTGGGGGATTTGCGCTTTTTGCTCGTCTCCCCCGTTTCGGGATCCATCCAGCTTATCCATTTTGTCCGTGAAACCGGATAGACCACCGTCACACGGTGCTCCGCAAGGAAAAACTCCAGTTTTTTGCTCATTTTATAAAATTGTCTGGTTTGGATCTCCGTTATGCCGTTATCATCAAAGATATCCACCACATATCTTCCCACACGCACCTCGTGCCTGCCCTCATCCGGCTGGATGTAGCGCTTCAGCACTGCGTGAAGACTTCGTTCCTTGAGTGTTCCTATTACATCTGCCATTTTCAGCTCTCCGCAGCAAATCTGTCTTGAAATATACTTTAAATATAACTTATTTCGCCCAAAATTGCAACCGAGTAATTTTGTTTTCCCCGCCTGCAAGCCGCCCCGCCCTGCCCACAAAACGATTGTTAACAATTTGTACATCACTTAAAGTTGCAACTGTGGTAAAATTTAATAGTTACAGTTTTAGTTGTTTGTTGTTTTATGCCTGCTTTGGGCAACTTACCCGAGCCCTGTGAGCAACGAATTTCGGGCACCGCAAAAGGCGGCGAAGCCGAGGATGCCGTAAGGCAGACTGCTCACAAACTTCTTCAACTTAATATTTCCGGGTGTAGCGCAGATGGTAGCGCGCCTGCTTTGGGAGCAGGATGCCGGGGGTTCGAATCCCTTCACTCGGACCAAAAAGGCTTAGGAATCGGTTATTTCCTGAGCCTTTTCTTTGTTTACTGCGGGGCAATATTTGACGTATATCTTGTTGAAAGCGTAAAAAGAATTTAATCAAAAGAAGATTAACTTTTCTATTGACTTTTTGAAAAACTGTGCTATAATATATCCAAAGAAGAAAGGAGATGCGTTATGGGTTACACAAAATTCGGTGAATTTATGAGAATACAACGCGTTAAAAATCACGAGGTTATGGCCGATACTGCTAATTTGTTCGGTGTAAAATTACCCTTTGTTTCCACAGTAGAAAGTGGAAGAAGAAATGTACCTGAAGAATGGATTCCCGTACTTATCGAGCATTACAACTTGACCGCTGCTGAGCAAGCAGAACTTCTTGAAGCTGTGGAGCATTCTAAAACGCAAATGAAGATCAACTTAACCTCAGCAAACAATACTCAGCGTCGCTTGGCAGTACAATTCCAACGCTCTTTTGAAAATCTTGATGAAGATACCGCTGCCGCCATCATTAAACTCCTGAACAAGGAGGACGATTGATGGATTACGAAACCAAAGCTACAAACCGAAAAGAATTACGTCTGTATGCCAAGCTATTCCGTTCAATTTGCGGCTTTTCTCCCGACGAGTGTATCGACCCTGTCATTCTTCTTGACAAGCTACCCGATTTGGAAGGTTTTGAAGATGTTCGATATGAGATCGTGTACGGAAATGCACTCCCCAAAAATGTTCCTGCACAGTGTACGCAAACGGAAGACGGTTATTTGATTCAAATCAAAGACACCGTATATATGAGAGCGTACGAAAAGAGATCCGGCGGTGACCGCATGCACATTATGCACGAAATTATGCACACGTTTGCGGACAAGCTTGAATTCAAGCCCATCTTCTCCAGACAACTGACGAAGGATGTTCCCTTGTATCGAAGGCTCGAATGGATTGTCATGGCTCTTGCGGGAGAAGTAATGATACCTTATGAAGCCACGACAGGAATGACTGTTAAAGAACTCAAAGATACTTACGGCGTTTCCGATGCAGCCGCAAAAAAACGTCTAACATATTAAAGGAACCAACCGAAAGGAGTGATGCTCTATGATCTACTGTAACATCAAGGGTTGCGCCAACAACGCTTGATAACTTCAAAAACAAATAAAGAAGGATATGCTAAAGCATG
>JAFSHJ010000109.1 GCA_017440425.1 Oscillospiraceae bacterium
GTCCTTTATCTCGCCCAGGCCTTCGGGAAGCTCCTGCACGTCTTTCATGTTTATCCGCTCGTCAATGCTCTCCGCTGCGGTAATAAATGTCAGGTTCTCGCTTCCCGTGCGGCAGGGATGTGCGGTGGAATAGGCATCCCGTGCAAACACGTTCTGTGTCTCTTTGAACACCTTGGATATTGCCAGCACCGTTATCTCTGCCGAAAAGCTGCCGCCCTCCGCTACCGATACCTCCACTGTGCAGGGTTCGAACCGCACGTGGCAGCTGCAATCCTCCGCAAGCCCTGCAATGTCTGTCATCTGGCTGACGGGAATGCGGTAATCCATGGACTGTATGCCGTTGTTTTCGGTGTTATAGAGGATGTGCAGCCTGATCTCACTTTTTGCAACGATCTTGCCTGCAACTATCTTACAGTCTGCGTTTTCGCACATTGCAGACGTTCTTATCACCGATGTGGCTTTGTCTCTGTCAGGTATATCCAGCTCCTCTCTCACCGTAACTTTACTTCTGCTCTCTCCCAGCGGACAGATGCAGCTTATCTCATCCTTTTTCAGCTGTATTCCGCACTCCTGCGCATCGGTGATGCTTTCACGCTCAAACCCGCTTATCACCTTTACACCAAGTGTAAATGCGCCCCGCACCTCCACTCTCTGTGAGCTGACCGCTCTGCAGTTGAGATAGTCCACCCTTGCACTGAACATTGTTATGGGGCTGGCTGTGTCGCTCTTGAGCTCTATGCTTTTGCTGAACGGCAGTTTCTGCTCGATGCTGCACATCTCTCCCTCTTCCGAAAGATAGAATATCTCCACGAGGGTCACACCCTCTATCTGAAGCTTTTTGCCTCCGCACTCCGCAGACACCACCTTCGGCTCTGCTTTGCAGCTCATTACACGCATCACCCCCGGAAGATAGTCCGGCAGCATTATGTCACTTTCTACCGACTGCTCCGCTAACAGATCACATACAGCCTTTCCGTAGGCTACGGGTTCTTTTGTTATTTTTAATCCCATTCGGCACACCTCTCTTTGGTCTCTTTTTATATTTATCTATATGCAGGCTTTGTCCAAAATAGTATTCTCTTTACCCTCTCTGCTCTTTTTTCTTTTGCTGCACCTGCAAAAACATAGCCGCATTCGCGCGCCAAGCGCCTTCAAAATGTTCCATTTTGAAGGCAAACGACGCCCTGCGGTGTCGGGGAACCTTAACGGTTCCCGCTTGGCGCGCGTATGCAGCTATGTTTGGATGGAATTTTCTGTAATAAAAGCAAGTTTAAGGTGCAATAATTCAAAAAAAGCTTGCAATAAAGCGGCAGCAGATGTATAATAATAGAATAGAGTATTTATCAGCGTTGAAAAAAGAGACGGTATCAAAAGCTTTCTTCAGAGAGTCGGCGGTTGCTGCGAGCCGATGTCAGCAGATATCATTCCGCTTTTGGAGCTGTCGGCGAAGAGCCGAAGGTTTGCGGCCTTTATCCCGCAAACAAGAGGTTGGCACAATAACGTTGCCGACAAATTGGGTGGCCCCGCGGTAATTACCGTCCCAAGCAGCAGCTTGCGGACGGATTTTTTATTTTACAAAGAACAAGTAGATGAAAGGATTTTTACCATGCTTGATTTGAAATTTTTGAGAGAAAACCCCGAAATTGTAAAGCAGAACATCAAAAACAAGTTCCAGGACAGCAAGCTCCCGCTGGTTGACGAGGTTATTGAACTTGACAAACAGCACCGTGCAGCAATGCAGGAAGCAGACGAGCTGAGAATGTCCCGCAACCGCGCATCCAAGCAGATCGGCGGACTGATGGCAAAGGGCGACAAAGAGGGCGCAGAGGAGCTGAA
>JAFSHJ010000110.1 GCA_017440425.1 Oscillospiraceae bacterium
CCTACGAGCGATATGACTCTCCCCGTTATATGCTGATAGGCACAAACGGAAATCCCATCTCCGATGAGCAATTTCTCAACTACCGCGCTATGCCCGACACGGACTTTGCGGCTGACAACGAATATTTGAACGGCTACTCCTTCTCTTATCAGCAGCAGACCGACGTTTTTGCTGTGCAAACCCTTGACGGCGATTGGAAGTTTATAGGTGCTAGTGGAAATGACCTTAATATTGGCACCTTTGAAGATGCTTTCACCTTCCACGAAGGTGTTGCCGCTGTTAAAAAAGACGGCAGATGGGGATTTATAAACAGAAGCGGCGAAACCGTTATCCCCTTCAAATATGACGATGCCACAAGCGTTTATAACGGTCTTGCATGGGTGAAACAAAACGGACTTTGGGGCGTTATGCTGGTTTTTGACAAGTAAATTTCAACTGAACAACAAAAGTTAAAGCCGTCGGAGTTGCCCTCCGACGGCTTTTTTGTATCAATTTGTGACTTTCTCCCACAAAGGCATATTTTCAATGTATTTTTCTTCCACGGCGGGAACATAAAATGTCACGAAACAGCTTAAATTCTGCTCTTCTACGCCGTATTTCTCCATTTCGACATAAAACTTATAATACGGCATAAACAAGGTACTTCGGGTTTCGGTGCAGTATATGAGCTCCGTCTTTTTTATGTTTTCTTTTCCCGGGAACTCATCCGCTATGCTTGAAAAATATTTTCCATCACACAGTAATTCAACTGCCTTCTCTTCTGTTATAACGGAATACTCCCCCAGCTTTCTGCCACACTCTATGCCGCCGTATGATATTGATGACAGCACGCCATTCTCAAAGCCGTAGAAATGCACTCTGTCAAAGCCATAGCTCATCACCTGCTCCTCTGTGCTGCCTGCACTATCATAAAATGACAGCTCCCATCTGCGCTCTCCCTCAATATCGTAATCCCCGAGAGCGATATCTGCCGTTGGTTTTTTCATATTGAGCAGGTTCGCAAACTTATTTTGCAGATACTCTGCCGACTTTTGCGCTTCCTCATATGTGGCATTGCAGAGGTTGCAGCCATTGGGTAAAACAGCGTTGTTTTTCACCTCGATGTTCACCCTAAGCCACGCATTCACCTCTATTTTATAGTTTTCATTTTCCACCCAACAGCTGTATGGAGCCGTGTATCCCTCGGGAATATTCGTCTCTATCTCCGACTCTGCGACATCCATTTCCAGCGCTTCTGCCGCTTCTGTGAGCAGTTGTTTCATCTTTTCGGTATTTGGCTCGGTGACCGTCCACTCGTCGGTGTATTTATGCAGAGTGTTTTCATAGACCGGAAGCTTTGTCACTTTGCCTTTCTGCCACGGATTATTGTTTTGCAGCTCATCCGCGCTGTTGGCATAATAACCTTCAAAACCCATTCCCTCATTAAAGCAATCGTTTATTGTGAGCGCAGGCAGCTCTTTTTCCAACAGCAGGGCGGCACCCACCGAGAAAACAATTGCAATGCAGGCAGCAACAGCTATCCATTTGAGAATACTCTGTCTTTTTTTGCAATCGGGCGCAGCTTCCAAAATGTATTTATCCTCGATCTCACCCATTACTTTCAGCAGTTTTTTGCTTTTCATATTACTATCCCCTCTTTCTCCAATGTCTTTTTAAGTTTTTCCCGTGTGCGGAAAAGCGTTACCGTTACGCTGCTTTCACTCATACCAAAATCCTTTGCAATTTCCCTTATGGAGCTCATATACCAATAGCGGCGCACAAACAGCTTGCGTGTCCCCACAGGAAGTTCCGCTAAAAATTTGTTCAGCACATTCCTTACTTCATCTGCTTCCGCAGACTGTTCGGCTGTTGCATATGACGGTATACATTCTGCCAATTCTTCCAACACCAGCGGTATCCTGCCGCATCCGCGTTTTTCCGCTGTAAGCTGCTCGTATCTGTTAAGTGCCAGATTACGGGTTATCCTGCCCAAAAACGTCTTCAGACAGTTTGGAATTTGCGGAGGAATGCAGTTCCACGCCCTGAAATATGTATCATTGACACATTCTTCGGAGTCTTCGTTGCTTTTAAGTATGCTGAAAGCGATATATCTGCAATATCTTCCGTATTTTGCTGCGGTTTCGGGTATGGCACTTTCGGCACGCCGCAAATAAAGCTGTATTATTCCGTTATCATCCATTTTTGCGCCTCCTCTTTTCTTTGATAAGGCCTTTCACCCTAATACACCGATTTTGCTGCAATTTATTACACTTTTTTGCAAAAAAATTCAGGGAACAGACAAATCTGTTCCCTGTAAAATTCAAACTCAGATAAACTCTGCAAACACGGGCCAGGCGGGCTCGGCATAGAAGCGGTGACCGCCTTCTCCGATGACCAGACGGCAGTTATCGGGGGCGCCTGCCGCACGGTAGATATCCTTGACCTTTTCGTAGGCTGCAAGCACGTGATCAAGCGGGAAAATGGGGTCTTCTCTGCCCGCAACGATGATGAGCGGACGGGGTGCTATCATAACTGCCTCGTCGGGCTGCTCCATAAACTTGAGAATGCCGGGGATATAGTTGCAGGAGCAATGGTGCATTGCCATGATGGAGCCCTCAAATGTGCAGAATGCGCAGGATGGCATTGCAACCTTGATGCGCTTATCAAGGCAGGTTGTGTGATAGGTTGCGGTGCCGCCGCCGGAGTTGCCCATGAGTCCGATGCGGTCCAGATCCAGCATATCAAAGCCTGCGAGGGCATCTATAAGTCGGGAGATATCGGAGGCACGCTCGCCTGCCATGGTGCGGCCAAGCTCAAATGCCTGCATTACGGGATGGAAGCAATTTGCTTCGGGTGCAATGGGGCTCTTCAGCTCGCCGAAACCGCGCTGCTCCATTGCGATGGCGGCATAACCTCTTGCAACTGCCTGAATGGCAAAGTCTCTGTCGCCGCCGCTGATGAGCTCATCGTCACCGGGGAACTTTGCACGTCCGAGGGAGATGTGCATTCCGGTGGAGTGTCCCTGCAGGCAGATGACTACCGGCAGCTTGCCGCTTCTGTTTTTGGGAAGCAGCATATGTGCGGGAACAAAGAAATCCGGCTCGCTCTCAAAGGTGAAACGAATTTCATCAAAACGGGGATCGTCGGTCTTTTCAAATTCAACTATCGGTTTGGGTTCGGTGCATTTTTCGGGAGGATTTGTGAGCGCACGGAACACCTCTTCCATTGCAGCGCGCTGTTCCTCCAATGGTTTATCGTTTGTATATGCCAGCGGCAAAACCCGTTCTCTCTGCAATCTTGCGTGCAGTTCGGTAACAGAAATTCCCATTATCGTTGCTCCTTTTCTTGTTATAGGCATCTGTTTCTTATGCTTTCCACCACTCGCTCGGCAATGGCTTTCATTCCCGCATCGGAGGGGTGATCGGAAACATATTCATCGGTAAACTTATCCCCCGCCCTATTCTCCGGCAGGTAAAGATCGTTTATCTTAACATAAGTATATCCGTTTCTTGCGCAGGCATATCTGACGATCTCCTCGCCCTGCTCGTTCTCCCAAAAGCTGCCCATGCAGAACACCATTGCACCACGGCGGTTAAGATAGTTCACAAGCCGCTCATAGTGCCTTGTGAAGTTCTGCGATGTAACTGTTCCGCAGACAGTTTTGTCCATCATCTGCACAACTATTATGTCTGCTTCGAAATCACGCTCGTTTTCATATTCGGTGATATCAAAATTGCCCAGATTTTTTTCATACTCCGAGGCATCGAGTATCTCAAAGATGCTTTCCGGGAAAAACTCGTGCACGCCGTCCATTGTAAGATGGACAAAGTCTTTATCTTCACGAGAAGCCGCCAATCCGCAGTTGCGCTTCCAGCCCAGCTTGGCATCGTGCACAGCTTTGGTTATGCTTGTTCCCACAAACAAAATCTTCATTTTTCCGCCTCCTCACAAAAGTCTTTTTTTCAGTTTCTGTTATAATGTGCCGAGACTTTTTGCTTTGAGATATGCGTTGATGAAGCCGTCGATGTCGCCGTCCATTACTGCGTTGATGTTACCGGATTCGAAATCGGTTCTGTGGTCCTTGGCAAGTGTATAGGGCATGAATACGTAGGAACGGATCTGGGAACCCCAGGCGATATCCTTCTGCACGCCCTTGATATCCTCGATCTTCTCGAGATTTTCACGCTCTTTGATCTCAACCAGCTTGGAACGCAGCATCTTCATTGCAACCTCGCGGTTCTGGTGCTGGCTTCGCTCGTTCTGGCAGGCAACAACAATGCCTGTGGGGAAATGTGTTATACGGATGGCAGAGTCGGTTTTGTTAAACATATGTCCGCCTGCGCCGCTGGAACGGTAGGTATCTACACGGATATCCTCGTCGCGGATCTGAACGTCCACGTCGTCCTCGATCTCGGGCATGACCTCAAGAGATGCAAAGGAGGTCTGTCTTCTGCCTGAGGAATCGAAGGGAGAAATGCGGACAAGTCTGTGAACGCCTGCCTCGGATTTGAGGAAGCCGTAAGCATTTGTACCCTCAATGAGGATGGATGCACTCTTGATGCCTGCCTCGTCGCCGTCAAGATAGTCGAGCAGCTTTACTTTGAAGCCGTGTCTTTCTGCCCAACGGTTGTACATACGGTAGAGCATCTGTGCCCAGTCCTGAGCCTCTGTGCCGCCTGCACCTGCGTGGAAGGTGAGAATTACGTTCTTGGAATCGTATTCGCCGGTGAGAAGTGTCTCCAGCTTTTTGGTTTCAAGATCAGCCTCGATGCTGTTGACGGAATTTGTCAGCTCTTCCAGCATGGATTCGTCTTCCTCTTCGTTTGCCATAAGTATCATATCGAGAGTATCGTTATAGTTTGTATCCAGCTCGTGATACTGTTCGATCTTGTCCTTTATTCTTTTGATTCTCTGAAGCACCTTGGAGGAATTCTCCAAATCAGACCAAAATTCCTGATCTGCGGATTTTTCTTCCAGCTCGGCAAGCTCTTCCTTGAGCTTTTCAAGACCGATGGCATCGGAAAAATCGTCTATATCGGGGCGCATCGCTGTAAGTCTAAGTCTCAATTCATCATACTGCAGCATAAAATTCCTCAATTCTTTCTGTTATATTCCCACTCTTTTATCTCAAGAGCTTCATTGTAAAGTGATACATAGCTTTCGTGGCGCTGAGAAGATATTTTGCCCTGTTTGACAGCTGCCAGCACCGCACAGCCTTTTTCTTTTCGGTGAGAGCATCCCGTAAACTGACATTCGCCGATGTAATCCTCAAACTCTCTGAAGCAGTTTTCCAACTCATCTTTGAATATCACGCCGGATTGCTCCATCTCTATGGACGAAAATCCCGGGGTATCTGCCACAAGACCGCCGCCCTTGAGCTCAAACAGCTCTACGTGACGGGTTGTGTGTCTGCCTCGTCCCAGCTTTTTGCTGGTCTCACCCACAGCCAAAGCCAGCTCCGGGTCTATGTTATTGAGAAGTGTGGATTTTCCTACGCCGGAATTTCCCGCAAGCACGGTTATTTTGCCTGCCAACCTCTCTTTAACTGCTTCTGTGCCGGATTCCTTGCCCACCATGCAGACTGCAAAGCCCGCCTTGGTGTAGATATCCGAAATGAAGGAACCGTCTTCGATATCTGTTTTGGTGACCACTATAAACGGCTCTATCCCTCTGTGTTCTGCCAATGCTATCAGCCTATCCATAACAAGGAAGTTAGGAAGGGGATCGCAGACAGAAACCACGAGACAAAGCTGATCTATATTTGCTATCGGCGGGCGGACGAGCTGATTTTTCCGCTCCTCCACTTCGATAATATAGCCTGAATTGCCCTCCGACAACTCCACCTGTACCTTATCGCCCACAAGCGGAGTTACGTCTTTGTGCCTGAAAAGTCCGCGGGCACGGCAATTAAGCATTGCTGCTTCATCGGTTTTGACGGTGTAAAGACCGGCAACCGCCTTTATTATTGTGCCGCTGACCATTTATTCATTCGCTCCGTTCATCTCGATTATCGAGGATCCGTCTATTACTACTATTGTGTTGCCTCCCGAAGATTCTTCTCCCGAATCCTCTTCGGAACCCTCTTCAGAGCCCTCCTCATCGGTTCCGTGCTCTGCATCATATGCACCCGGAACATACTGTTCGCTGAACTCCTCCGAGTAATCTCTTGTCTGGCTGTAGCTTTGCTCTCCAAAATCCACATAGTAGCTTCGGTAGAGTATGCCGTCTACATAGACGTGGATCTTGCCAACGCCTTCGCCTTTAAGTTTACAGCTCCAAACCTGACCCGTGGCATAATCGATACGCTCTTTGATGGGCTCCGGCTGTTCCTCTTCTTCCTTGCCGTTGAGTTCCATCCTTGCCTCTACCG
>JAFSHJ010000011.1 GCA_017440425.1 Oscillospiraceae bacterium
CATCCTTGCTTTCCTCCGAGACAAAAACGCCTCGGAGGTTTTCTTTTACTCTCTACGCGGTTTTATTTTGGGCTTACTTCAGTTGTGTGATACGAGCGTTTTTTATGCAACTATAATTCTAGCACTTCCCCGCGGAGTTGGAACTTTCGGTTTAGCTGTATTCAATCACGGGATTCTTAAGGGACTTGTCCCTTAAGCGCCGACTGCGTAAGTCCCGACATCCGCAGATGTCGGAATTCTCTTCATTTGAGCGAAGCTCAACATAAACATACTAACCAGAACGCCATACCGTGTATGGCGTTCTAAAAGCAATAATCTAACAAGTATTCACACTGTAAGAGCGGGAATTATAAATACGAATAGAAAATATCGCGCGTAAATATACTGAATGTATAAAAAATAAGGCTAAAAACAGAGGCGGCAAAGCTGCCGCCTCAACAAAATGAGATAGAATTTTGGGAAGAGGAGTTCGTATCTCATTGTGTTCATATGGTCAGGATGCACGGGAGAGCCGCTCACGCTCCACCGTTATTGCAAGCTCACGAAGGGTCGTGCCAAGACAGCGCCGTCTCTCCGCAAACTGCCGCACAGATACATCAAAGAGATCTGCGATCATGGGTGCGACGGTGTTCTCTTTTACATAAAGCTGAAAGAGCTGTTCATCGGTGAGTGCCTCAAAGGACAGCTTTTCACCTGCCTGCTTGCGGGATTTAAGTTGGTTGTAGAGTATCTTCATCGTTGTGCCATCCTTTCCTTTTGTTTTGCTTTGTTGCTATGGTTATATTATACCTTGCGGAGTGTCCAAAAAAACGGACTCTACCCTATGGCTGTGCCCCGCTCCCGCCGACGGAGTCGGCGGCTCCGCCTGCGGCGGAGTAGCCTCGTGAAACGAGACAGAGCGGGGCGTTTTTGCTGCGCCGTCAGCCCAAAAGCAGCTCCGGTATATCTGCTGTATATTATTGACTGAGGCACAAGGTTGAGCTATAATATTATAGGATGCAGTTGGGCAAAATATGTTAAAAGCTGCAAAATAAGGTATTATTTGTTATATTTAGATTAAATAATACTATTTGTAATAGGTTTGAGACAACTTTAACGGGTGGTGACAAGATGAAAAGCGTTGAGATATATACTGACGGCGCCTGCTCGGGAAATCCCGGTCCGGGAGGTTGGGCGGCAATTTTAAAATACGGCGAATTCCGCAAGGAGATGTCGGGAGGAGCGAAAAGCACCACCAACAACCGTATGGAGCTCACCGGCGCAATAGAGGGACTTTCTGCATTGAAGGAGCCCTGCAAGGTGAAGCTCTATTCCGATTCACAGTATCTGGTGCGGGCAATAAACGAAGGCTGGGCAGAAAAATGGAAGGCAAAGGGCTGGATGCGCAACAAGAACGAGCCTGCCCTCAACAGCGACCTCTGGGAGCAGCTGCTGCAGCTGCTTTCCACCCATTCGGTGGAGTTTATTTGGGTGCGGGGACACAACGGACATGCCGAAAATGAGCGCTGTGACAGACTGGCGGTGGCTCAGCGGGATGCACATTCCGCCAATGGTTAACTTTTTGTCAATATGCGCAAAAAACACTTGATTTTTTTGAAAAATATACTATAATGGTATTGTTAGAATAAACCAATCCAGGAAGGAAGTTTTTATATTGCCGGAACGTTTTGTTTATGCAGATAATGCCGCAACAACGCGGGTATCGGATAGAGTTTTGGAGGCAATGCTGCCGTGGCTCACAGAGGGCTACGGAAACCCCTCCAGTATATATGCACTTGGAAGAAGATCCAAGGTGGCCATTGAGGCGGCAAGAGAAAAAGTTGCCAAGGCGATCGGCGCAGAGCCCTCTGAAATTTATTTCACCGGCTGCGGCTCCGAGGCTGACAACTGGGCGATCAAAGGCGCACTTTCCCGTCTCTCCAAAAAGGGCAAGAACCACTTCATCACCTCTGCCATTGAGCACCACGCAGTTCTGCACACAGCCAATGCCCTGAAAAAGAGCGGAGTAGAGACCACACTCATCGGTGTCGATGCAGGCGGACGAGTATCTCCGGAGGAAATCGCAGCTGCCATCCGTCCCGAAACCGCACTGGTCAGCATTATGTATGCCAACAACGAGATAGGCACCATCCAGCCTATTGCGGAAATTGCAAAAATATGCAAAGAGAAAAAGGTGCTGTTCCACACAGATGCCGTTCAGGCAGTTGGAACTGTGCCCATCAACGTGAAGGAGCTGGGAGTTGATATGCTCTCCCTCTCCGGACACAAGCTGCACGCACCCAAGGGTATCGGCGCACTCTACATCAGAAAAGGCGTGTTCATCGATATCTTTATGGACGGCGGCGGACAGGAAAGATCCAAACGCGCAGGCACCGAGAACGTTGCCGGCATCGTTGGTCTTGGCGAGGCAATGGAATATGCCGCTGCAACCGCAGAAGAGCGCATTGCCAAAGTCACCGCAATGAGAGACCGCCTGATAGACGGCATCATCGGAATAAAGAGATGCAGACTCAACGGTTCCCGCGAGCACAGACTCCCCGGAAACGTCAACATCTCCTTTGAGGGCATCGAGGGCGAATCGCTGCTGCTGATGCTGGATATGAGCGGCATCTGCGCATCCTCCGGTTCTGCCTGCACTTCCGGCTCGCTGGATCCCAGCCAC